>JBOFIZ010000241.1:0-2249 GCA_051650425.1 Bacteroidales bacterium | reverse complement strand
TTCTATTATGGATCGGAAGGTTTAGACAGATATATGATAAGCGGTAGCAGTGTAAGTGAATATAAAAGATTTATCTCTCTGTTATTAAAGGAATATAATCAATATGATGAGATCCCTGATTTAGTTTATAATTCATGGGCTCGTAATCTGGATTATATGACGGCTAAAAAATGGATGCAAAACAATGGGTTCCCCAATATCTATATCAACAAATATAATGTATCATCTCGTGGTCTTTTCGGAGCCTCACTGGAGAATATCTCTGCATTGAGTTTTATTCCTGAAGCGGCATTTGATTATGAAGATGAAGATTTAAGCAGCATTACAGGTAATTTTGATATTGAGAATGAATATGCTGATGCTCAGAATGAGAGTTCGGAATCTTATACGTTTACAAAAGGTCTTACCGAACTGACAGACAAGTTATATGAGGTAATGAGTAGTAAAATCAGGCTGAATAGTGCGGTATCAGAGATTATTAAAGAAGGAAATAAGTATCTTGTTACCTATGTTGATAAAGATGGTACAGCGAAGCAGGTATTGGCAAACAAAATAATATTAGCGGTACCATCACCTTTGGCTATTCAGTTGGCACCTACTATATTAAGTCAGGAAAAAAAAGAGATAATAAGTAAGATTGAATATTCATCGTATGCTACGGTAGCTCTTTTCTCGAAGGATGTGATTTTTGATAAAGCTTTTGATTTAGCTGTGCCGGACAATTATTTCTTTACAGATATTTATGATGCTACCTGGGTCGAGCGTTACTATACAAATAGAAAACCTGAATCTTCAATAATTGCGGTTTATATAGCACCACAAACTTATACTGATCATAGTCTTGATCAAATGAGTGACCGCGAATTATTACAAAGGGTTTATGCTGATCTGGATAAAGTTTTTCCTGGTTCGAGTAAGAAGATTACGGGATATGATATAACTCATTTTCCTTATGCTTATCCGGTAATGACTCCCGGAGCTTATGAACGTTTATTGAAATTGAATAAGTTGAATAATGGATCATTACTGCTTGCTGGCGACGGATTGATATATCCAACTTTCGAAAGTGCTGTTGAAGCAGGGTTCCTGGCTGCAGAAAAACTGATTGATCAGGAATAAAGTTAAATAAGAAAGGCTGTCTATACTTCAGATATCTGAGTTAGACAGCCTTTTTATGAATGTAAAAGATTAATTATTTTCAGGTCTTAATTTGCGAACTGTTGCACCAGCTTTCCACATTTCGCTTTCTCTTAGTTCACGTAACTCTTCTTCAAGACCGGCACGATAGTCAGGTTTGCTGTTTGTGTCTATAGAACGTTGCGCTTCATTGCCACATGCAACTTCGCTGTAAAGTTCCTCAAAAACAGGTTTTGATGCGTCACGGAATTTTTTCCACCAGTCTAAAGCACCTCTTTGAGCTGTTGTTGAACAGTTAGCATACATCCAGTCCATACCATTTTCAGCTACTAACGGCATTAAACTTTGAGTAAGCTCTTCAACTGTTTCGTTAAATGCCTCAGAAGGTGTGTGTCCGTTAGCTCTTAAAACTTCATACTGAGCAGCAAAAATACCTTGGATAGCACCCATTAAAGTACCACGCTCACCTGTTAAATCAGAATATACTTCGCGTTTAAAGTCTGTTTCGAACAAATACCCCGAACCAACACCGATACCTAAGGCAATAACTCTTTCTTTTGCTCTGCCAGTAGCATCCTGGAATATAGCAAAGCTTGAGTTCAGACCACGTCCTTCAAGGAACATTCGTCTTAGACTTGTCCCCGAACCTTTAGGAGCCACAAGGATAACATCAACATCTGCCGGAGGAACGATTCCTGTACGTTCTTTATAAGTTATACCAAATCCATGAGAGAAGTATAACGCCTTACCAGGTGTCAGATGTTTTTTGATTGTTGGCCACATCTCGATTTGAGCTGCATCTGAAAGAAGGTATTGAATGACAGTAGCTCTTTGGCAAGCTTCCTCGATAGGGAAAAGTGTTTCACCCGGTACCCATCCGTCAGCAACAGCTTTATCCCATGATTTTGAGTTTTCTCTTTGACCGATAATGACATTAAAACCATTGTCTTTCAGATTTAAAGACTGACCCGGACCTTGAACTCCGTAACCGATAACTGCGATTACTTCATTCTTCATAACTTCTCTTGCTTTTTCCAATGGAAACTCTTCGCGTGTTACTACATTTTCTTCCACGCCTCCAAAATTCATAACTGCCATAATTTGTGTTTTTT
>JBOFIZ010000240.1:0-2570 GCA_051650425.1 Bacteroidales bacterium | reverse complement strand
GCGCACTTCTCAGCACTCTGATCGCCGGTGCAAACACCTCGATAGGAAGGTGGTTTTCATTTCCCGCGACATCGATTCCACGCAGCAGTGCCCGAAGATCGACCCGGGTGCTGTCGGGAAAGGGGGTTACCGGAATGCGCGCTGAATCCAGAGTGACGGAGTGAAAAAAACGCTGCAGATCACGGGTGTTTTGAAAAAAAGATTCGCGTGATGATAAAAATCTGCGGTCTATGATTTTTTTAGGGTTGCCGCGGGTGAAATGTGCAACAAAATGGACGCGATCCTGAACGCTATTCTCTAATAATTGTTGAGCCCATATAGGTGAGCTTTCAATGATGGCATCGGGTGATACTCTGAATTCACGATAGTGATTATCGGGTAGATCATGTAGTAGGCTATGAGTTTTATAACTTGAGCTATTTGACGTCGGTTTTCTGTATGAAAATTCAAAATAGCTGACAAAATCCCCCAGTCCGACACCGGAGACCACCATACAATTTCTTAATATGTTGGCACAGAGAATAAAGCTGGAGAGTAACCCATATTGATTAAGTTTTTTGGGAACCAGGAGCAGCGCAGTAATTAATAACAGCCAACGACCCGTACTCTTCTCATCCAGCGCAGCTTGCAGCAGGCGCTGGGAAAGAGAATCAGCAATATCATAGCGGATAATTGGTGCTTGCTCTTTGGCAAGATAAAGATCCAAGTGTTCCCAGTCCACCCGTGCTGGTGGATTTTTATTCTGTTTATCACTCCACAGCTCCGTGACAAGCTGCGCATAAATAGCATGAAATAGCACGGGTAGATGATTTTTATTTCTGTGTCCGCTGTTGAAGAGCGAGTGTTCTGGGCGGTTCGGCCATTTCTGATTATCCAGTTCTCTTCTGGATGGATATTTATAATTCAGCGCAAAATCAGCCAGTGAAAGACTATGGTGGCCGTGGCCACCAAGATGCACATGGTTATCGGCAATGGGCTTGCCATCAAAACGCTTGGGTAAGGCGCTGATACACTGGGTGCGAGAGATCTCAATCATCTGCTCAGCAGAAATGATGCCGTGGTTGAGTAGATGGGCATAACCGGCACCTATTATCCAGGCCGAGTCAATCTGTGTCAGCAGCGAGAGCCAGCTATCGAGCTCACCATGTTTCACTTCAAACCGGTCTCCGCACCAGTCGAGATAGTGATCGCCCAGCTTGCTTAGCAGCTGAGTCAGATCCGCTTTTTGCTCCGTCGACTCCAACCATTGCAATAGCGCCGGCTTTATATCCTCCTCACGGAGGTTACCCGGCAGGTAGGATTGAAAGTCTTGTAGGACGAGGTGATATAGCTTCGACCATTTTATTTGCAATGCTACATCTTGCTCTGGCTTTAAATAAGCATCTAATAACCTGTCAGAAGCCAGGAGAGAAGAGGGTGCCAAAATATCTAGTGATGATTTAAGCATTTTACTTCTGCTCTTTAAACATCTTCGTTAGTAACGTGTAAATCTTCTTTAGTATATATCTATCAGATAAGATTTCAATTTCACTAGACATGCTTTGCAAATCCAAAAATAAATTCATGGCTTTTTCTTTTATAGAGTTATTTATAGCGACACCGGTCTCGTTAATATCATTTAAATGATTAAACAGTGCGGTCGGATTATCGTATGTAGTATCTTTGAATTGATTATAAAAATGTTGTTTTGCTTGCGTGGATACTTTATCTGCTTCTTGATTGGTAGTTTTTTCTTCCGCTTTAGCTGGGGCTAAATATAAACATTTATTTTCATGGTTTGTAATGTCATGCTGTGTAACAAAAATAGGATGTTCAGCTATAGCACTAATAAATTTCGCTTCTATGGAGTCGCTGCTTTCAACCCATCCTATGTTTTCTCTATATGTATTTGAGCTCTGAGTGAATTTAGTAGCATTTCTCAGTGTGCCAACATTCGTGTCTATCGCAATGTTAGATTTGACTCTCAATCCATTTTCTTTAAGAAAAAAGGCAAAAGAGTTGACAGTGATATATTTAAAACGTAGTGCTAGATCAATAAGCTCATCGTCGCGACTAGCCTTTATGGTTTTGAATGATTTTCTAAGATATTCGATCTGAGTTAAGGTCTTATTAAATACGGCGCTAAGAAGAGATATGGTCTGACAGTGGTTTTTAAAAGCTCTTTCTATAACATCTGCGTATTTTTCATCCCACGCCTTTATCTTTTCAATTATGTTTTCATTCTCAGTATTAAAGGTGGTGTCTACAGATTCATCATCTGCATTATCAGATACCTCCTCTTCGACTTGCTTGGTGGGACTTAACTTATAAACAGAATAAAATGGTGCTTGCTCTAAAATCTCTTTATATAAAGGTTTGTTGTCACAGTTATCTTTGGATGCATTTAAAATGGAAGTAAACAAGAGCTCTATAGCTCTACTGAAGTAGATTTTTAGTTGTTTGTTTCCCTGAGTTCCATAATATGAGTTGTATGTATAAATTGCGAGAATAGAAGGAAGCTCATTGTCGGCTTCCGCTTTGGTCACACTCATTTTATCGAGATGGAGTTCAATGGGGGGCATACTGCGTAG
>JBOFIZ010000239.1:0-1174 GCA_051650425.1 Bacteroidales bacterium | reverse complement strand
CAATGGAAGATTACCGGATTGATATTATGATTGACAAAGGCCCCAGTGCGCGTTCGATACAGATTGATCTTAATCCGTTTACTTTAGTGGGTGCAACTACCCGAAGCGGATTGCTGACATCTCCTTTGCGGGCTCGTTTCGGTATCAACAGTCACCTCGAGTATTACGATAATAAAGTATTAACCGGTATTGTAAAACGATCGGCCTCAATTCTCTCGATTGCGTGCAGCTTCGAAGCTGCCGGAGAAATTGCTTCCCGCAGTCGCGGAACCCCGCGTATTGCTAACGCATTATTGAGACGTGTCCGTGATTTTGCCCAGGTAAAAGGAAACGGACGTATCGATACGGAGATTTCCCGTTATGCCTTAGAGGCTTTAAATATCGATAAATACGGATTAGACGAAGTTGATAACAAGATCTTAACAACAATTATCGATAAATTCAAAGGGGGACCGGTCGGGTTGACAACCATTGCCACAGCTCTGGGAGAAGATCCGGGTACACTGGAAGAAGTTTATGAACCTTTCCTTATCAAAGAAGGTTTCTTAAAACGTACTCCCCGTGGTAGAGAAGTGACAACTTTAGCCTATGAACACTTAGGACGTGTACAAATGACACAGTCCGGTTCTTTGTTTTAATATTAATAAGAGTTTAGTATCGGAAGAGAGGGAACAAACATTCATTCTCTTCCGATGGTAAACTTTTTTGTTTTGTAAAAGTATGGCAGGATTAAAAAGCTTAGTTAAAGATACCGCCATTTACGGTATAAGTAGTATTCTGGGACGTTTTTTGAATTGGTGTCTGGTCCCGATGTATGTTCGTGTTCTTCAAAGTGTAAGTGATTATGGCGTAGTAACCAATCTATATTCCTGGACCGCATTCGCGATGGTCATACTGACCTTTGGTATGGAAACGGGATTCTTTCGTTTTGCCAACAAACCGGATGCAGATGAGAAAAAAGTTTATTCTTCTTCCTTCTGGTTTGTAACCTTACTGTCGGCAGTTTTTCTTATTGCCATGTTTCTTTTCATCAATCCGATTGCAGCTGCTCTTGACTATCAGGGTAGCGAATCCTATATTCTGATGCTTTCGGTTATTGTAGCGATGGACGCTATCAGTGCGATTCCGTTTGCTTATCTGCGATTAAAGAACAGACCCTATCGGTTCGCCGGTC
>JBOFIZ010000238.1:0-1760 GCA_051650425.1 Bacteroidales bacterium | reverse complement strand
AGGAAAGAAGCTAATATCTCTTTACTTGTCCAGTCTTTTAATGTAAAATTAGAAGCAATCGTTTCCGGATTCTCAGGATCTGAAGATCCCAAACCTGAAATATTAAAGCCTATATCATAAATTGTATTACGCAATAATTTAAATGCAAGCCCATCATTTATATTCGGAGAATTCAGATAACTAAAAGGTGCTTTGTAATAGCCATCAAATTCGGTATTATCCGAATTCTTTTTCCATCTTACCTTCACTCGAATAAAAGGTTCTCGTTGCCTATCGTATGTCCAGTCGTTTTCATATGTAAGAAAACTGATTACCTTAGGATCAAATGCTTCAGCAGGCATTCCTATCTGCGTATAAGCTTTCGTTTTATAATCAACACCAATCACTGCAACGTATGGAGCACCATCAGTAAGCGTCGTTTTATCAAGATAATTAGTAAACTGCACCTCTGCTTTGAGTGCTGTATAACCTGTAGGTGCATCAAGTCGCTTTATAGATGTACGCACCTTTACAGCCGCACGTTTCAGATTTGCTGTAGCCAATACCGGATGGGCAAAAGCCAGTGTCGTATTATCTGTAAACTCCATAATAAAATCAGGCTGTTGACTCAATGTAAAATCAGATTGAGCAACCAAAGCCCGTATTTGAGAATATGTTTTCCCTTCCAGTAAAGTTCTGTCCAGAGGAAGGTTAGCGAACACGACTCTTTTATAAGATGTAGTACCATTAAAAAGCTGATACTTTGAATTGCTCACTTTTATTGTTAACACCTTCGTAGTCGGATTAAACGTTAACTGATCCTGCGTAGGATAAAGTACATTTGTTTCTCCATTAAAGAAAATAACATCTAACCGGTCTATCTTATTTTCATTTAATAAATCATCACCAGGCTCCGTTGCTCTAGTTTCAGTAGCTGAGTTCGTTTCTACTTTAAAAGAAATCGTATCAGACTCCTGAGTATTGCCATCAAAATCGGTATCAGCACAGCTGACACATACGAGAAACAGAATAAGCGCCAGAAAATATCTTGTTACATTCGATTTCATATAGCTATAGATTTATTGAGGTATCTGATATATTGTATAACGTGTACCTGATAATGTTTTATTTATATCCACTTCTTTTCCACCTACGGTTATAAAAAAGTCCGTCTGTATTCCCGGTGTTGTCTGGAACTGCTTTGGCTTAATTCTGATTTTATACGGGATGCCTGCTCTGGTTATACCTTGAGAAACGGCTCCTCCCGAATAATCAAAAGTAAAGTCCCCGCCATTTGTCAGAGATGCTGCCCATAAAACTCCACTTGGTTCATTTAATGTAAACTGAAATTCAACATAAGAATTATAATACACATAAGCAGTTGAAGCTGTTACATTTGTCCCACCTGACCAAAAGCAATCATACACAATATTCTGATCAAAACCGATATCACTGCCAATATAATTCCAAGGTAAGACATTAATTGTAAATGAATTTTCAAAATCTCCCGGCTTCGTAATTGTACCATCAATTACATAATGGTTATTCCGGATCGTATTGTAGTTATCATATAAACCACCTCCCGGAGAATGACCTAATGGTACTGTGTACAGACTTGTTGTTCCACCATAGTTCGTTGCAATTAATACATAAGTTGCTTTTGACTCATCCATTACCGGAGTAAAAATATTTTCTCTTATCAGTACATCCTTAAATAAATCCTGTTTTGCAGTCGTCAATGCTATCGGAGCATTCAATAACGGGATTTGTTTATTTTCAAA
>JBOFIZ010000237.1:0-1130 GCA_051650425.1 Bacteroidales bacterium | reverse complement strand
AACGAAGTGATTGTGCTGTTTCAGCTTTATCCTCCTAAAATGAATGAAGGTATCCGTAAAACAGGTACAGAGGGGGATGATGTGACTCGTATTTTGCTGATTCGTAGTAAGGATAATGGTTTGACATGGAGTGAAATGGAGGATATAACCAAACAGGTTAAATTACCTGATGTAGCAAGTCAGGCAAGTGGTCCCGGTCTGGCTATTCGGGTACAAACGGGCAAACATAAAGGTCGTATTCTGGTTCCTTTCAATGCGGTTGCCGGATCCGGCGGGTGGTTTAATTATTTAGCCTATTCGGATGATTCAGGCAAAACATGGGGTATAATAGAGGGACACTCTCAATATGGGACTAATGAAAGTCAGCTTGTAGAGTTAGGTAATGACGAGTTTATGATCAATGCTCGTTGTCACCGTTTTCCCGGTGATGAGGATAAAGCTCCGCAAGGATGGAATCCCTGGAATTTTGAAAAAGTAACACGTGGCAGAGGTGTCATTCGTGTGGATATAGATGGAAATAAGGGTGATTGGGAAGAAACGGAAGTAAGATTGGATATGCCCGATCCGTTATGTCAGGGTGCTATTTTTCGTTATAGCGGATTGAAAGACAATGAAAAGTCGATCCTTCTTTTCGTGAATCCGGCATCGAATCTGACTGATAGCAAAACAAAAAGAACGTATGCAACGACTCCGCCGATCCGGATCAACGGAAGTATGGCAATCAGTTATGATGAAGGTGAAACTTGGGATATACGTAAGCGAATTTATGGTAATCGTTTTACAGAATATCAGTATTCGGTCCCTACACGTTTACCGGGAAACAAGATAGGTGTTATTTTTGAGGCAAATGAGAATATTAAGTTTGCGGTATTCGATCTGGATTGGATTAGCTCTGATTTATAATTGAATATTGATTCTTATAAATATATACGAAACACTACAACGTTTTTTTGATCGTTTTATCTGCAACATCTGCAACAGCGCATGTAAGTTGTTTACATACAGATGTTTGTTGTGTTGCAGATGGTTGCAGATGGTTGCAGATGAAAATCTATCTGCAACACCTGAAAGTACGATCAGTAAAGGGTTTGATAGCTTTGTTGCAGATGTTGCAGATGAAACGCGAAAAA
>JBOFIZ010000236.1:0-11122 GCA_051650425.1 Bacteroidales bacterium | reverse complement strand
ACATTCCTTTTGAAGCAAGATATTCTCCTAAAGTGTTTGCAACATTCTCTTTGTTGAATAAGATATGTAATCCTTTATATTTAGAATCATAAGGAGTCATACAGCAGAAATACAAAGGAAGGGTTTTCATACCTTCAGCCGGAAGATCTTCTTGTGTAAGAACTTCTGTTAATTCTTTTGCACGGTCATTTCTGTAGTTGAAGAAAATAACCATGTCACCTTCAGATATGACACCAACAGGGTTTCCGTTTTCATCAACATGAACGATAGGTTTGATAAACTCATCGGTAACGCCTTCTGCATATGATTCTTTAACAGCAGCAACCATATCAGTAGCTTTTTTACCGATACCATTAACCATTAAGTCATAAGCCTCTTTTACGCGTTCCCAACGTTTGTCACGGTCCATTGCAAAGTAACGGCCGATAACAGATGCAATTGTTCCTGCAGATTCTTTTTGATGAGCTTCCAATTTTTCAATGAACCCTAATCCACTGCGAGGATCTGTATCGCGACCGTCCATAAAGCAATGTACAAATGTCTTTTCGATACCATATTCTTTTGAAATATCACAAAGTTTGAATAGGTGATCTAAAGAACTGTGTACACCACCGTCTGATAAAAGACCCATGAAGTGAACCTGTTTGTTGTTTTTCTTTGCATATTCAAATGCAGCAACAATCTCAGGGTTTTGCATAATGCTGTTATCGCGACAAGCTATATTGATTTTAACAAGATCTTGATATACCACGCGACCTGCACCGATATTTAAGTGACCTACTTCAGAGTTCCCCATTTGTCCGTCAGGCAATCCAACATTCTCGCCTGAAGCTTCTAACTGAGAGTTCGGATAAGTTGCAGTCAGATAATCCCAATAAGGTGTTGCTGTATTGTGAATAACATCTTCTTTACCTTTGTTTCCGATTCCCCATCCATCGAGGATTAATAGAAATGCTTTTTTGCTCATAATATTATAAAGTTACGTGTGTCGATTGTTTGATATGCAAAGGTAACAAATTCGTTTAGAATCGGATAAAAGTGTAAGGATTAAGCGGTCTAATATTTATAAAAAGTTATTCCGAATAATAAAAAGTAACAGGTGAGATTCAAAAGTTGATTTGTTTGAATAAAATGTATAAAAGGATTTGGAATGATTTTTCATTGCAACTTGCTCTCAATTGCAATGCAATTGCCATGCGAATTGCAATGGGATAAATAGTTGATGTAATCATATTTGATGGTGTTTCTGAAACGTATTGCAATATGGCGATTGAAAATGGGTACTTTGGGAGAGTATATCTTCTCCCGGAGTTTGATTTTCAATCAGCACTATCGACACTATCAATACCTT
The DNA here is from genome assembly GCA_051650425.1 of Bacteroidales bacterium. Taxonomy (GTDB): domain Bacteria; phylum Bacteroidota; class Bacteroidia; order Bacteroidales; family UBA7332; genus UBA7332. Next base: position 9,771 of record JBOFIZ010000236.1, on the reverse strand, counting down.
TGTATATATATGATTGATATTTAATTGTATATAATGATTAGTTTGGTTTCGATTGGGTGCTGATTGGATGTCGATTCAAATCGCAAAACTTCGGGAAAGGAGTGTCGTTTCCTAGAGTTAGTTGACAGATTAAGGAATTAATTATGCTGGAGATCATCGCGTAGACGCTTACAAACAACCGTATTTATTTTATCCGCTGATCCCTTTTTGGCAAGTAGGAATAATTCATTTTTTTTCAATGTAGAAATGAGGCGAGGTATAAAAACAAGAAAAGGTTGTCATCACGACAACCCCAACCCTTTTATTAACCTTAAAATCTAATACCATGAAAAAACCGATACAAATGTATGGTCTCTCAGCGGTTTCTCCAAATATTCAAGCTAAAAAAAACGTGTATTTAACATCATTTCTACGTTGTAATATGAATGTAATACAATGTATTGGTTTTGTAACAGGAAACGGCACATTGAATCAAAATGTGAGCATACTTTGCTTTTGCTTGTTAATATGTTTGATATGGAGTAAATCAGATATCAAATTGATGTTTGATCTTATTTTTATATAGTCTATATAAGTTGCGTGAAAAAGATGAACTTAAATGAATAGAAAGTGTTCGATATTTGAGTAGGATAGGATGTTGAGTAAGATGTATTTATGTATTTTTGAGATTAAATTCGCGCAAAAAAATATTTTTTATTGGAATTATACTATCTTAGTCGGTCGTAAATGAATAATAAGAATAAACTTTAAATAATCGATTTATGAAAACATTTCGCTTTTTAATAGGGATGCTTACTCTATTGTTAGTTGTAACCTCATGCGGTGGAGGAAGTGGAAGTGGAAAAGGTATGACAATTAATGCAACCGGTGCGCCGTATGAACTATTAGTCGTTGTAAATAAAGAACTTTGGAAAAGAGATGCCGGAAAAGCTTTAGAAGGTGTATTGAAGTCAGATGCGGAAGGTTTGCCACAATCTGAACCTAACTTTAAGGTTTCAGTTGTAGATGAGGCTAATTTTGATAAAATATTGAAGCCAGTCAGAAATATCGTGATTGTTGATATTGCAAAAACTTATACGAAAGCTTCAATGTCCTATGGTAAAAATGTATGGTCAAACGGACAAATGGTATTGACAATCAAAGCTCCTGATGAAAAAAGTTTTCAAGATTATGTAACAGCAAATGGTACTAAAATTGTCAATTTCTTTGTCAATTCTGAAATGAACAGAAATATCACTTTCTTCAACTCCAAGTTTAATACAGATGTAAGAAATAAAGTAATGGATATGTTCGGAGCGCAAGTTTCTATTCCTAGTGATTTGAAACTGGATAAAGCTGGGAAAAACTTTTATTGGGTAACCAATGATGCATCGAAAGGACGTATGGATTTTGCTATTTATGCAGTACCATATAAAAAAGCAGATGCTTTTTCTGCTCAAAGCTTAATTGCGATGAGAGACTCTGTAATGAAAGAAAATATCAAAGGAACATCAGACAGTATGTTCATGACAACAACGAAAGTTATGCCTGTAATGTGTGATACAATTTCCGTTCATGGAAAATTTACTGTACGTTTGCGTGGTCTGTGGGAAATGAAAAATGATATGATGGGTGGTCCATTTGTATCTTTATCACGTTTGGACGAGAAAACGCAGCAGATTGTTACAGTCGAAGGATTTGTATTTGCTCCATCTATGAGCAAACGTAATTTGATTCGTCGTTTAGAATCAATGTTATATACATTGAAACTGTCAGATGAACTACAGAAAGAAGATGAATTATTGTTAGGTGTTGACGAAAGCAGCAAATAGCATAAAATAATAAATAGAAATGCAAGAAGAAAAAAAAATAAGAGTCGGGATTACCCAAGGGGATATTAACGGCGTAGGCTATGAAGTAATCATAAAGACATTTTCGGATGCCCGTATGATAGAATTGTGTACGCCGGTTATATATGGGTCATCAAAAGTATTGGCCTATCATCGGAAGTCGATGGATCTTCCTTCTGTTAACTACTCTTTAATCAATAGTGCGACAGAATTAAATGAAAATTGTGTTAACTTGATTAATTGTACAGAAGAAGATCTAAAAGTTGAATTTGGTAAACCAACACAGGTTGCGGGAGAAGCGGCACTTCTTTCTCTGGAGAAAGCAACTGCTGATTTGAAAGCGGGCCTGATTGATGTAATTGTTACTGCCCCAATTAATAAAGATACAATTCAATCTGAAGAGTTTCATTTTCCGGGACACACTGAATATATGCATCATCATTTTGCTTTGGGGCATAACGTATTGATGTTCCTGGTAAGTGAAAATTTGAAAATTGCAGTGGTAACAGGTCATATTCCGATTTCTAAAGTTGCCGAATCATTGACTAAAACCGAAATCTTAAATAAGATCCGATTGTTGCAAAACACATTGGCTAAGGATTTCGACATTCAAAAACCCCGAATTGCGGTATTGGGATTAAATCCTCATGCCGGAGATAATGGGTTGATTGGTAATGAAGAAGCTGAAATTATTAAACCAGCAATTCAGGCAGGACAAGATGGTGGAATTTTATGTTATGGTCCATTTTCAGCTGATGGATACTTTGGCTCAGGAATGTATAAAGAGTTTGATGCAACATTGGCTATGTATCATGACCAGGGTTTGATTCCGTTTAAGACTATAGCAATGGATCAGGGTGTGAATTTTACAGCAGGTCTAAGTATTGTTCGTACGTCTCCGGATCATGGTACTGCTTATGATATTGCAGGAAAAGGAATTGCATCGGAAGAGTCATTCCGTCAAGCTATTTATGTTGCTTTAGATGCCTATCGCAACAGACAAAATTATATAGAGGCAAAACGTAATCCTTTGCGTAAACAATACTTCAGTAAAGAAAGTGATACTGATTTGAGTACACTTGTTGATGAAAACAATGAAGATTAATTCCTTTTATTGAAAATATAATTTTGGTCGTCTCTTTGAAGTTTAGGCTTAAGGGACGACCTTTTTTATTAACTTGATAGTTGTGTCAGCTAATGGCGAAAAAGAAGATTGAAATTAAAATTCAAAATTTTGGAATTTATACACAGTGGGAGAGGAGTTCAAGAACTCTTCCTAAAATAAAGAAAATCACAAATATTATTCCTGGTATCTTAGATATTGAGTTTGGATTGATTTTACAAATTAAAGGAGGGAAAGGGGTTTGTCTTGATTTTCAAATAATACATCCTCCTTTTATTGATTTGAAAACAGGAGAGGTAGCACCTGTTTTTGAGGGAACTCATTTTGTAAATGGGAATGACTGGAAATTTTTTATAGGTGATACTCTATGGGAACCTATTGATGATAAACTTGGAGAATGGGAAATTATTGTCTGGAATGCTGGAAAAGAAGTAGCCAGAAAGAAATTTCAGGTTATCGAAAGTGAAAGATGAATGTTCTTATAAAGTGAAAGAATAAAAAATGATTTTTCTGAATTGATCGTATGTTTTTTTATATGCGCTAAAATATCTAATTTCGCGCTTTAATTTCAAAAAACAGATGGTCAAATGTTAGAAAAATTATTCAAACTCACAGAACACCGAACGAATGTTCGCCGCGAATTAGTTGCCGGATTTACAACTTTCATGGCAATGGCTTATATTTTAGCCGTAAATCCTGATATTTTATCAGCTGCAGGTATGGACAAAGGTTCTGTATTTACCGCAACAGCTATAGCCTCAGTGATAGGATGTTTACTGATGGGGCTTTTTGCAAATCTACCAATCGGATTAGCTCCGGGCATGGGACTTAATGCATTCTTTGCATTTACTGTCGTACTTACAATGGGATACTCTTATCAATTTGCACTCGCAGGTGTGTTTATTGAGGGTATCCTTTTTATTTTGATGTCATTCTTCAATATCCGGGAATCGATTATTAAGGCCATACCCGCCAATGTCAAGATAAGTATCTCAATCGGTATCGGTCTTTTTATATCTTTAATTGGTTTAAAAGGAGCAGGGATTATTGTTGATAACCCGGATACATTGGTTGCATTAGGTAAAATGACAGATCCTTCAGTGATTCTGGGTATGATTGGTATTGGTATTGCTGCAGTTTTATTAATTCTGAATGTGAAAGGTGCCTTATTAATCGCTATTTTGGGAACAACCCTAATCGGGATACCAATGGGGGTAACTGAAATTCCAGAAAACTTTAGTCCGGTTTCTTTAGCACCGGCTTTGCATAATAATTTCACAGCTTTCGACTGGTCTCAGATATTTACTATGGATATGGTAATTATTGTATTTACTTTTATGTTTATCGATATTTTTGATACAGTAGGTACATTAATCGGAGTATGTACAAGTGCTAAATTATTGGATAAAAACGGAAATGTGCCAAATGTAAAAAAAGCATTACTTGCTGATGCTATTGCAACTTCTATCGGAGCTTTGATTGGAACAAGCACTGTAACTTCTTATGTAGAAAGTGCATCAGGTGTAGCTACAGGAGGACGTACCGGGTTGACTGCTATTGTAGTAGGAGCATTGTTCCTGATTGCATTATTTTTGGCTCCTATCTTTCTCATCATACCTGCAGCGGCTACTTGTTCTGCATTAGTAATGGTTGGTTTGTTTATGTTACGTGTTGTAGGGAATGTCGATTTTGATGATTTTTCAGAGGCAATACCTGCATTTCTGACGATTATATTCATTCCGTTCTCATATAGTATTGCGGATGGTATTATGTTAGGTGTAGTAACATATGTTGGATTTAATGCTTGTTGTTTGAAATTTAATAAATTGACTCCGACAATGGTAATTCTTGCGTTATTATTCTTAGCTAAAATGGCATGGATGTAATTAACGGAATAGTATAATAAAAAAGGAGATGACTTTTAATAAGTCATCTCCTTTTTTATTTATAAAATTACGATTTCATCCATTCTTAAAGGAGTTGTATCAATATCTCCTGCATAAATAATCAGCTTCACAAAACGACCATTTGCATTCATTTTGTCTGCTTCAAAGCGCTCTTGTTCATTGTTTAACTGAATTGTTTTGACCGGGCTAAAATGTGCACCATCCTGAGAGACCAATATATCAGCTTTTTGTCCACCAATAACACCAAATGTTATTTTATTTATAGGTGTATTTTCCAGTAAATCAATAGTCATAACAGCTTTGTTCTCCGGGAAGTAAACCCATCCATCCAATTCATCAGCAAAAGAGCTTAATCCATCCACCAGTATATAAGGATTTTTTGTCTTAGGTGAGAAGATTGGTTTTGCTGTAGCTTTATTAAATTGAAAATCTAAAAACATAGGATCACTCATTTCTGTATTTTCCTGGAATCCAATAGCAAATATTTTTTTATTTTCTGTAATCATTATAGGATTCGAAAGTAAAGAAGAGGATCTGGTTGGTGTTTCTCCACCTGTTGTATAACGTATATCGATGTCAGGTCTTACTGTATTTATTCGTAACTGTATCTTGCGGTCTTTTACAGATGTTTGATAATTCAGTTCATACATCATTTTTGAATAATCAATACGCATAGCCTTATAGACTGGAATTAGCATATCCAGATTCCGAAGAAATAATTTCCAGTTTTTCTCCTTATTTCCACTCCAGCAAATATCGGCAAAAGCTGCAGCATTAGGAAATGCTCTCCAGGCATCATAGATAGTCATACTGGACTCCCCGCCTAAGACATTTCCGATCATACCTTGTAATTGATTCGAGTAACGCAATCCACTGCCAGGTTTGTACATATAAATATCTTTTAAAGTACAATCCACTTCTTCAGGTTCAAGAATAATTGTATTATCCAGATTCGGATTTGTCATTTGTTCGTCAATATTTGCCTCTTCAGTCGACAGTTCGATACAATGTAGTGCAGCGAAAGAACCAATTTCATGTAATGCATCTCTGTCGAATGGCATGCCATTTTCGTCAATAGGATCCCAGTATAAACGGTTTAGTTTATGTAATCCCATTAAATCAATGAATTTGAGCATTTCATTCTTTGATAAACTAGTGTTTTGTTTTTTCAATCTGATTGCCCGAACTTCCAGATATGGATTGTCTTTAATAATTGCTCCCTGAGCCGAAATCTGCGAATTAATAACCGGATGGCTACTTTCAATTTCAGCAGGTAATAATTGCCTTAAAGATTGTAGGGCATTGAAGAAACCTTTTCTTGATGAAGCACTAATCATTATCGCGCGGGAATCAACAGTTAATTCATATTGTTCATCACGCATTGTTTCATCAGTAATAAAGCGAATAACATTTTTATTAGCCTTATCATTTTGCAAAACGCTCATGTTGTAACCAGTACTTTTTTCAAGTAGTTTGATGAGTAAACCGGCTATTTCAGCTTGCTCATCATTTTCTACAACCCAAACAGTTTTAGGAGTAAAAAGAAAAGATGATGCTGAACGAACATAAGATTGAGGTTCAGGAATAATAGCCCAAACAGAAACACTATTAACAAGTGTGGCTATTAACATAAAAGTAAAAAGAGTAAATCTTTTCATTTGAATAAATTTTTCTATAAATCAAAACAGGTAAAGGATAAGAATAAATCTTAGCTTTTTATTATAACAACTAATATATGAAAAAATATCATACTAGCCTTAAATCGGAGCAAAAGTAATATTATATAATACAATTAGGATAGAAAAACGTTCAAATTTAAAAATAACTTCACAGGCATTAAATAGGTAATGACGACAAGTAGAATAGAGGTGTTCGTGAAGCGGGTTAAAATGAGCTGTAAATCAGAAATTACAGGATATTAGCTCTTTTGATAATATCAGTTTATACACTATATCTAGATATTTAAATTAATATTGTAACTTGCTCTCCTGTTAAAAGTATCTATAAATATAATAATGATTGAATGAGAAAGAAACTAGTCTTTATTTGCATTTTTACTCATTTGTTAGGCGGTCAATTGTTTAGTAATAATCCTGCAAAAATAGTTGGAATACCACCTGCCGATGGGGGTCGAGGGCTTATTCGTGTGAGTAATACTGAAATCAGACATTACTCCGGAGCGAAAGGAGCAAAAGGTCGTATAATTATGGTAAGTAATGATAATGGTGAAACCTGGAATTCGAAACAGATTACAGAGTCCTATCCTGAAAATTTTGGAGGTATACCTAAAGAAGCTCCTGCAATAACAAGAAATCCCATAACCGGTGAGTTTATACGGGTTCAACCAATAAATGGCTATGTTTTTATTTCACAAGGTGGAATTGACGGACAATGGGGAGCTGTGACAAAGGATGGAAAGTTATGTTATGACTGGAAAGATACTGATCGGAGCAATTTGGTTACTCTTTCGGGGATAATGCGAAATCCCATATTTATAGATGGAGGTAAGCGTATACTCATACCTGCTCATAGCGGGAGTTCTTTTGTGCATATTTCAGATGATGGAGGTTTGACATGGACAAGATCAAAAAATAATATAGAAGCACCACCGCATAAAGCCGGGGGGATTCATAAGGGGCACAGGTGGCAAAATATTGGTGTCGAAGGAACAATCGTAGAATTGAAAAATAAAACACTTTGGATTCTCGTAAGGACATCGCAGGATCAATATTATGAAGCTTTTTCTGAAGATATGGGAGAAACATGGTCAGCAGCAGAGCCTTCCCGCTTTTGGGGTACGCTGACAATGCCTTGTATGAACCGATTATCGGATGGACGTTTATTAATGCTTTGGACTAATACCGTTCCATTGCCTGAAAATAAAGGAGCTAATTTAAGAGGGGGAGAAGATGCTTTTACGAATAGAGACTCCCATCATGCCGCAATATCTCATGATGAAGGTAAAACATGGATTGGTTTTCGTGAGATTATATTAGATGAGCATCGTAATCAATCAGATTACGCAACTTTCAATGGCCCTCAGGATAGAGGTAAGCACCAAAGTGAAATGGTTCAACTGGATAGCGATAAAGTTTTGATTTCGCTTGGTCAGCATCCGGAACATCGTAAGTTAGTTATTTACGATACGAAATCATTATACGAGACGGATCGTCAGTGTAATTTTGAGGATGGATTGGATAGTTGGACCATACATACTTATATTCCTGTAACAAAAGGGCATTGTGCATATAATCGTAAACCTTCGGCATCACTGATTAATCATAAAGGTAAATCTGCGATGTTGGTAAAAAGACTTGAAGATGCTGATCTTATAAGTGAGTCTTTAGATGTTAATTATGAAAAAGGAGGAGCTACATGGAATTTCCCAAATGGGACTAAAGGTTCACTATCAGTTACTTTTACAATGAATGAAGGTAGTAAAGGAACACAGGTAAGTCTTACTGATCGGTTGTTTAATGCTTGCGATGAAACAACCGAAGAGTTAGCGGTGTATACATTAACTCTTCGTCCCGGTATGAAGTTAGGGAATAAAAAATTAAAAGCAGGTAAAAGCTATAATCTCACATTTAAGTGGGATGGAGTGTCGGATGAGAATTCTTTTTGTAATGTTTTTATCAATGATTCTAAAAAACCGGAGCTTAAACTACCTCTGAAAAATACCAGTCTTAATGGACTAAGTTATATTCATCTTATTTCTAAAGCAGAAAAAGCAGATAGTGGTATTGTTATAGAATCGGTAGAAGCAAGTGTAGCTAAAACGCTTATCGATTAATTAAATCCTCAAAATCAAAATACTTAAAAACATTGCAATGAAAAGAACCATCAAAGGATTGAAAATCATTCTTATAACTCTATCGCTTTTCGCTATAGACTCTTATGGAGAGACGATAATTAAAAGCGGAGGTAGTTTTGTGCCCGTAACTGATAGTTATAGACACGAGTTATTCAATGATATAATTAATTTGAATGAACAAAGCGTAGCAACTACTGCATGGATAGGGGAAAGAGTGAATTTTCAGGTTTATTTATGGAATGGCCAGAATCCCTCGGATATAAAAGTAAAAGCCCTTCCATTAAGCAGTTTGGACGGGAATTCTATTTCATCAGATAATGTAAAGCTCGATTTTCTGAAATTTATCAAGATGAATAGACATGATGCTTATGTAAAGGATACGTCATTAGTGGAATTGGTACCGGAAATGCTCAATGGAGATCTTCCGATTGTCATAGGAAAGAATAGGGTACAGCCACTGTGGATTGGTGTAAATATTCCTCAAGGCACAGAACCAGGTGATTATAAAGGAGCAGTATCTGTGAATATAGGAGCGGATAGCCTTTTATTCTTATATACAATCAAAGTTTTGAATTTAAAAATACCAGATGTGCAAGACTGGAATTTTAATTTGAATCTTTGGACTCATCCGCAAGCGGCAGCTCATTATTATTCTGATAGTAAATATGAAGGGCAGGATTCTGCATGCTGGCATAATAACCTGCCTTCCGGATTTCTATGGTCTGATGAACATCTGGCTTTGTATCGTCCGACACTGGAAATGTTAAGAAATGCAGGCCTTAAGACCATAACAGTCAATTTAGTAAAAGATCCCTGGCGTAGCTCTTATAATTTAGAAAGTGAGCAGCACCAGACAAATTATCCCTATGATGAACTGATTCATTGGACACGAAAAAAGAATGGCCGATTTGCATTTGATTTTAAAGACTTCGAAAGGTACGTCAATTACTGTATGTCTTTGGGTATAGATCGTAATATAGAGTGTTACTCAATGCTTCCGTGGATAAGTAATACTTATTCAGCTGTGACTTGTTTTGACGAAGAATCGGGAAAAGAAATTATCTATAAGTTCAAAGATTGGGCAGAGTACGATGAAGT
>JBOFIZ010000235.1:0-5025 GCA_051650425.1 Bacteroidales bacterium | reverse complement strand
TATAATCCGCAATAAGCATTTTTCCAATACTTCCATCATGAAGATAAAGCTCTTGCCTCTCATCATTTCCGGCTACAACGTCGGGGTAGATATATTCACCTGGTCCTTGTCCTATGCGAAGTAAATCTCCTAAATAACGTCCTGTCTTCCGATCAAATATCTTCTGATCAACGACTATAATTTTTGAGGTCACGGTGAAGTATTGAATACCATGCCGTCCCCCTCCGATCAGGCTCTCCGAGGTGGTTTCAAGAGGCACATATTCAATATCAGTAAAAATTTCTGAATAGCGTTTTTTACCATTCTCTGTATTATTCAGTGACTCTTCCACTTTAATGTCAAACCATTCTTTATGGTTCTGCGCCTTTTTATCATTCATCGTTATATTATCCTCTTTTTTCTTCGAAGGACTTTGAGCGCATGAGGATATGAGAGTAACCATTACGATGATTATACTTCTATTTATGATCCCGTTAAAAAAATTCTTATACATATCACTTTTGTTTACTAGTAAAATATAAACTACCACCTACTCCTCAAGCCACGCATATATCTGAGCCATTATCTGCTCTTTCATTTCTTCCGGCATCGTTTGGATACGTGCGGCATGGCTTCCTTCGGGCTGAATATATATTTGCTGGTTAACCTTTCCTTTAAAATCAGGTACTCGCGATGCAGTCCAGGGATCAGCTTCTCCATATATAAAAATCATTTTAGGATCGTTCTCTTTTAAGAAGTCGTAAACTTTACGCGAAGATTCAGGCCGATAATCAATTTTACCAACTAATTCGACCGGTAACATCAGATGATCTAGATAGTTTTTGGAAGATTTAATGGTCAGGTATTTTTTGAAAGGTCGCGTATCGTAACCGTAATAGCCTAATTCACGAGCTGCCTGGACAAAAAACGAAACATTCGGTTGATTATCGGCAAAATAATCAGGTCCGCTGACTTTCATCAGATGATCGAATAATCGTTGTGTCCCTGCATCGGCAGAAGGCATTAGTGTTCGGTCTGAGCCCCATTGCCACAAAGCAAAAGGATATTCCAACACACAATAATCGAAAAGCTCAGGCATGGAAATCCGATGTTGCAGCTTGTTTGCACGACAAAACTCGGTAAGAAGCGGAATCATCTCCGTCTTTCGCTTAAATAATTCCTTTTGATACGCCTCTATTTGTTTACGTTCTTTTCGAGTCCCGACTTTGCGCAAGAAAGGCTCATGTCTTCCATCTTCTTTCCCGCGGTTAAGAGGTGCAACATAAGGAACAGAGAAATCGACATCTTCCGGGAAGTAAGCACGATATAAACAGGTTGTCTGTCCGCCCTTACTAATACCGGTAGTAATCCATTTTCCGTTATAAATCTCTTTAAAAGCCGTATTTATACGATGTAAATCATTGACAGAGTTTTCTACGGTCAGATAATCCCAATCACAGGATTCGGGAGTTGATTCAAGAAAATAACGATGTTCAACAAATATCAGATTAGCATTCAACAATTTCGACAACTCTTCCTGATAACGAGGGGTCATCGCATAAGCTCCTCCATAACCTTCCGTTACCATAACGGTTGGCCGGTCATATCCGACATGGGCTACAATAACGCGTTGATTAAAAGTTCCGGCTGCCGGATTCTGATGATCGACAGGTTGAGAGATGCGCAAGACATATTTTTCCGGATAATGTTGTGATTCGAGTTTTTCAATTCCGCTGACACCGGACAGGGCTGTAAGACGTTTCTGTATTTGCTGAGCATTTACAAGGTTTACAAACAGCAGAAGAAATAAGAGCAGTAAACTACACTTTCTTTTCATGATATTCAATGAGTTATTCAGGTTTAAAAATAATATTTGTTTCATATATAGCCATTAGCTACGTATGAAACAAATATACAGCTTTAATCCCTTTACAAACTAATTTTAAGGTAACTAAATTTACTTATTGGTAAATCGAAACCAGTTGAAATCAGCATATCCGTCTACACCTTCATCGGTAAGAGAGTAATTAAATAAAGCAAACCGATTAGCCGTCCAGGGTAATCCGAGTCCCATGGATAAAACATTACCTATAGGATGATAAGCGTATCCGTCGAGACTATAATAAAAGCGTGCCGTGAAATCCTTATCAGTAACCCGCGCACGTACCCATATTTTATTTTCATTCTTTAGAGTCAGAGAATCGATAATTACTCCGTCGTTACACATAATCAACACATTCCGATTATTTTCTTTACGGACTCCTACAAAGGCATACGGAAATTCAAATATGCCGAATCCGGCTACATTCCCGTTTCTTAAACCTGTCAGATCAATCTCTACAGAGCCTTCACTGGAAGGGCCCTGTACCCGCTGTGTCAATGTATTACGTGCATCTTTTAAGGAAGTTGCTTTAGAAGCTTTTAATCGCATATATCCTTTCCGTTCAGTCAAAGACCATTTTTTCGGATCGGGATTGTGATTCCATTGCCACTGAAGCCCGAGTTGCTTACCGGAAAACTCATCGGTTGTTGCAGGAGAAATAATCGGTGACTGTTTCTTTACTGCCGGCTTAGGATAAGTAATTAAATCCTTTCCATTATCGCCGAGCATAGGCCAGCCATCTATCCACTGTACCGGAACAAGATTGGGAACACGACCAATCGGTCCGCGATCCTGCATAATCATAAACCACCAGTCTCCGTTGCGAAGCTGAACCATTCCTCCCTGATGCATACCATTAGGCGGATAGGATGAAAAATCATTCATAATTACCTTCGACTCATAAGGACCGTAGATTGATTCGGAACGTAAACAAACCTGCCAACCTTCTGTGCCCCCCGCAGGACAGAGGATATAATACATGCCGTTGATTTTATAGACATGCGATCCCTCCATGCCGGCTTGTCCTTGCTGAGTATTCGGATTTAAAATACCTTTATCCCAGATCAGCTTGTTTTCTCCTTTCACAGAACGACCATCCGGGGCTAGTTCTGTTACATAAAGATGATGTTGTCCATGTACCACATATATTTTTCCATCATCATCAAAAAGTAATCCGGGATCATACAGATATTCGGGGAACTGAACCCTTTCCCAGGGTCCTTCAACTTTGTCTGCGATACACATTGAGTAATGCCCCGTTTCCCTACCCCATCCATAAGGGGTACAAAAGCCTACGTAGAACTTATTGTTATGGTGACGAATCGTAGCAGCCCAGGAACCATTGAGATACAAATTACCTCCCTCAAGATTATACTTCGGATCTTCATCAAAAGATTCCACTGCATATCCTGCCAGCTCCCAGTTAATAAGGTCTTTTGATTTGACAATCGGACAACCGGGGACATAGTGCATACTTGTGGAAACCATATAAAAATCATCACCAACTCTTATTATATCGGGATCCGGCCAATCGCCCCACATAATGGGATTCGTAAATGTCCCATCTCCATTGTCAGGATTCCATACCTGATTTTGTGCATTCAGCTGCATAGCAAGAAGGATAGCGACTCCTCCGACCAGTTTTTTCATTATGATTCTCATTAAAGATTATAAGATTAAAATAGACTGCGACAAGGTAATTATTTTATTTATCAGATTGTTGTTTCTAATTTCAAATTAGCTTTAGCAGGCTCCATAAATTTTTATCGTATAAACCGGCCTCATCTTTACAAAAACAAACTTCTGATACATCTATACATCTATAACTATTACATAATCAGTGATTAAAATAACAGAATCATACTTGCTATTATAAAACATCTTATTATATTGCTGGCGGAAAATAAATAAATGTCTGTCGTGACACTATCATAAGTCTACCTTACGAATGCTAAGCTTATTAACAATTAAATCTATATGAATATGAAAAAGAAACTACTTTCTATCTCTCTTTTGTTACTGTATTTTTTATCCATTGGGGCACAAATTGCTCAAAAACCTGAGACTAAAGCCACATATGAGACATATGTCAATAGCATAAAAAATGGCAATGCGCTGATCGATTACGCTGATTTCCGCAATTCATTTTACGAAAGTGGACAGGTTTTACTGGCCCTGCAGGATGCCGATAGTATAAAGACATACAGAAATATGGTATTTAAACAAATGAATGATAAAAACTTCGATGAAGCGATCCTATTGCTAAACAGATGTTTAAAAAATAACTACACTGATTTGGAATATCACTTTATTTTATCTTTTATATATCATTCTCAAGGAAAGCATACTGAGCAAAAATTACATCGTTCTGTATCAGAGGGATTGATGCAAACAATTATAGAAAGTGGAGATGGTAAAACACCCGAAACTGCATTCAAAGTAAATATGGTTTCTGAAGAATATGCTTTGTTGCGATTGATGAATGCTAAAATATTACAGCAAAGTTTGACTAATACGACTCCTGTTTGTGACCTTATGACGATAGAAAAGGATGGAAAATCAGAGAAGATTTATTTTGATGTTACACGGGTTATGGAATCGTATAAGAAAGGAAGAAAGGAATAAAATAAAGAATCTCATTTAGAGCGATTTTCAATGTTCTAAATGAGATTCTTTATATATGCAACTATATGGTGTCGCTTTTACACATTCGTTTCAACCTGTTATGCTTTTCTTTTAAAATTCAAAACGATAAGCTACTGATGGAAGGAAAGGAATCATAACCATCATCTTATATCCTTTGTCTACATGATAGATCATATATGGATTACGATGAGCAGTTAGATTCATTATTGCAAACTGCCAGGTTCCTGTTCCTCTTTTCAGCTGACGAGTGATACTGTAATTTATATCAAGACGGAAATAACGTTTGCTTCTGAAATTCGGTAATACAGGTATTGATCCAACCATATTACTTCCATCTACAGACGGATAAAAACCTTCGGGAAGTACGAACGGTGTTCCTGTATGATAATTGAGCAGGAAGGAGAGATTTGCTTTCTTTTTCTTTCGTAAAGCAAAACCATAGTCTCCCCATAAAGTCACACGATGTGGTATGTCCTGATAATTGCCTGACCATTCATTATGTAATTTGCTCAATGACC
>JBOFIZ010000234.1:0-3389 GCA_051650425.1 Bacteroidales bacterium | reverse complement strand
GTCGGGGTAGAGGGATTCGAACCCCCGACCCCCTGGTCCCAAACCAGGTGCGCTAACCGGACTGCGCTACACCCCGAGTAATGCTCTCGTTTCTTGATTGCGATGCAAAGTAAGCGCTTTCTTCAGAAACATGCAAATTTTAGGTATACTTTTTTTCAAAAAAAACATCTCTTTTTTTTTACATGCTATTTGTCAGACACTTATAAACACTATGATTTTTTGAGCGACATGTTCTTTACTAAGAAAGTAAAGGCAAGTTCAATATAATCCCGGTAATCAAGATTAGACTGATCCTGTATCCGCGTATGTGGCGAATATAATATTATTGGATTCTTTCCTTGTGTACGCATCTGCATTTTTGCTACAAGCTTATATGAATGCGAAGGTGGAATCTGTGTTTGCTCAAGAGTCGACAGAACCAAAATCGGAGGATACTTACCTTTCCTTTTAACATTATGATATGGAGACACATTAATCATTTCCTGGAAATCTTCTGCCGAATCAATAGTAAACAGCCTATTATTCTGAAATAATAAACGCCCTGTCTGATCATATTTGATCAAATCAAACAATCCGTCAATCAAAACCAATCTAGCATTCAGACCAGGCCATCTATTCATCAAGGCCATTGCTGCAGTTGCTCCATATTCACGCCCCAGGATAGCTATTTTGTCTTCAGTCGTATATTGTTCTTTTATCAATGCCTGAATCACTGACTCCATATCATCTATACGATCATTTAAGGATATTGTTTTGCGCGTATCTGCAAAACTACGCTGTACAAATACAAATCCGTAATCCATATATAGCATTCGCATAAAGTTAAACTGATCCAGATAGGAGTTTTCTGCATTTAGATAAGATGTCAGAAATAATGGATTAGACGAATCCTTTTTAAGACCCTTTTTATATGTTACTGTTAAATTGATATTTTCACCCTTTTTCCCTTTCACCGATAAATACTCAACTTTATATTGATCCGGATCGAAAGGTAAATCATTAACAGTGCCTAAAAGATGAGTCTTACCTGAATAATTCAAATCCATCGAATATAAAAAACGGGGATGTACAGGATTCTCTCTTTGAAAATAAAGATTTGAACAATCTTTATTCGTTATAAACGTATGAAAATCGCTATCTTTAATAGGCAACTCCTTCAATTTTTTGGTACTTTTCTCAATTGCATAAGCTCTGTTACTCCGGAAATCCTGAAAGTAAGTAAGCACATGCGTTTTTGTTAAAGCAAAACCAGAAATCGGCATCCAATGTCTGTATATAAGTGTATCAACAAGCCCCGAATTGAGATTGATACTCAATAATTCTCCGTAACGCTTATGATTGCGGGAAATCAGATATGCATTTGCTGTATCAGCATCACACAAACGAATATCAATCGAATCAGGCATAGGCATCTTATTAATCAACTTAGGCAGTCTATCATTCATATTGATTTTATACAATTTAAAATAGTTCCTGTCTGTTCGGGTATATTTACCAAGGAAAGCAGTGTTCGATGAATGATCATAGCACAAGTCTATCAAAGCGCTGATATCATCTACGTCATTTTCATATAAAGTTTCTGTTGTATTTTTATCAACATCCAAGATCATAACCCTATTAATCGTAAGATTTTTATTTATGACATCATATACAGGATCCTCTTTATATAAGATCTTTCCATCTCTTGTCCAATAAAACTTCTGATTTAGGACACCAGGAACGACACATACCGGTGCCTCATCATCCGATTTTGTCAAATCAAAAATGAATAATCCGAAGCAAGTACCTTTAATTCCTCCAAGACATGCTAAGTATTTCAGGTCAGGAGAAAGTCTGAATATTGGATTTTTTAGTATTGTAAAAGGAAGTGTAACCGTCTGAATATAATGCGAACGTTTTTGATTCTGATCATACTTATATACTTTAGCTATTTTAGAAAAAGGTAATGAGCGAAAATAATATAACGTATCATTCATCATATCTATAAAATGATACTGAGGAACGCTGGCCAATTGATTAATCCGTTTTCTTACTGAAGTGTCTCTATCTGCAAAATATGTATTGGCCAACTCTTGTTGTGAGCTTAACCAGACTTTCTTCTTCTGATTAGATTCTGTCCTCGCATCCAGCCATTCATATTCATCTTGGATTAGTACACCATGATAAAGACTTTCTGTAATGTTATTTTCAGCATACGGATAGTTTATAGGTTTATTGCATCCCGCAATAAACAAAAACAGAAATAAAAACAAGAATATATGATTAATTTTAAGTCTTAACAAATAGTACATGATTGGATAATGTCTTTTATAGTTGAATATATAATAAAACAAATATACATTATTTAATGCATTCAAAAAAAGATTTAAAATCCAGTCAAAACCAATTAGTACACAAAAGTACATCTCCAGTTATAAAATAAAAATAGCTTAAAATACTTCTACAAAGGGCATATGAATAGCAAATAATAAAATTAAAAAAACAAATTGATCTAATCCTGTCTGAAAGACTACCTAAAAGTTTGCGAAAAATTCAAATTAATCCTTTTTTACAAGCTATAAAAATTGCTTCTGATGTTGTTTTAACTTTGAGTTTATCGAATATAACCTGCTTAATTCGTTTCAAAGTAGATTTCGAAACCTGTATAGCCTGTGCTATTTCAACTTCTTTAGCTCCTTCGCCCGCAAGACGAAGAATAAGACATTCTGTTTCCGTGAGCATAAGCTCCTCTATTGCTATAAATGTTCTAATTTTTAGATCATATAAATATGTCTGACGACTCTCTATTTCAAACATCATTAAAACTGGTTCACCTATAAAATCAACCCTGTTCAATATAGCCAAAGATGCATATAATTGTCGCTCCGGTGTATAAACCATCGGAACAACCTTGATAAAAAAACCTTGATCCGTAATATTGGATGAAATATTGAATTTGATGGTAAAATAGAATTTCTTATCAATATATTTATCCTGACGAATAAACTGTTTATTTATAATTCGAATAAAACGCATAATCGTGTCCCGATCACCCTTGTTTAATTGAGATGATATATGCGATAGTTCCAGTGAGTTTTTATTATTCCCGATAACATCATAGATAGCAGTATTATAATTATAAACTGAAACAGTCTTTAAACAGTGATCAAAGATAATATGCGTCTGAAGATTATTGCACGCCAATGCATCAATATTGAAATGCATAGATTCCAGATCAAAAGAAATCTGATCAGAGAACCGCTGATTTGATATGATAAAGTCGGTAAGTAACATAATGTAAAGAGCTTTTAATCAGAGAATATTCATTTTAAGCGCATAATAAAGAGCTTCCGGCATACTATTAACAGCCAATTTTTTTAAAATCCGTTTTTTATAGTACTTTATTTTAT
>JBOFIZ010000233.1:0-22386 GCA_051650425.1 Bacteroidales bacterium | reverse complement strand
ATAACCAACAAAAAAACATTCCAGCCAAACCATAATGTTTTGGACGATCCGGCAGAACGTAATGTAATGCGTGAGTTACTGATCGAAATGGAAAGTATTCTGTTCTCTGACAGCAAGGTTAAAATTCTGGCTATCGATGCAACAGGTAATGCAGAATTGGATAAAGCAAAACTGGAAGGTATCAACATTATTCTGAAAAAATTCATCCGCGAGATTCTTCTTCATTTCAACCTTCCTTTTGAAAAAGAAAGTCTGGAACCAAGCAGAAGCGAAATTATACGATATGCAGGTGAAGTATTTGAAGAAGTTGTGGGAATCAAAGTTAAAGATTTGAATCTTCAGATTTGGGTCGATGAGTTCATAAGTCATTTGCGCGATTATGAAGCCTTCAAAACATTGAAGCTTTCTCATAAAAGTATTGGTTATATTATGGATACAATCGCTGACGGAATCAGTGAAGGCAGCGTAACGGATCGTATTTTGTATCTGTACTTGCTTCATAACGATGACTCCTTCTTCGAACTTGTATCTGAGAAATTAGAATACTTCGGCAACAAGATTGACGCTTGTGAAGACGGTGAAATGAAAATGTTTACCGAAGAGTTTATTACTGATATTCTACCTAAAGAGCTGGAAGAAATCAGTAATTACATCATGCGTAAGAAAGATATTAAGGTAGGCGAAGAAGAAATTCATCGTGTGAGCCGCAAAGTTGTTTTATTCTATCTAAGTATGATCAAACGTACTAAAGGTACAGACTATTACAAGCGTTATACGCATACAATGGTTCGCATGGTAGAAACGGCCTTTATGAAACAAAACTCCAGTGTTAACGAAATGGTACAACACGGAATCTCTATATATAGAGGCTTTGAGATGGAAGACCGTACACTGGAGACATACGAAGAAGGAAGAATCAGCTGGATAAACACATTAATGTCAAAATGTGGAGTTATTTCTTCAGAGCAGGCAGTTCAGGAGCATACTCGTATCGTAACTGATGCAAAAAAACGGGAATATCCTTTCCATAAAATTGACAGATCAGAAACGAAAGATAAAAATTTCGACGAACTGACAGGTCCGAACGATTATTTGAAAATGCTCGAGTTACGTCCTGATTCATCATTCTTTGCTAATCGTCTGGCAAGATTTATTGAAAATATGGACTCTGACGACTATCGTTGTAAGATCGTAAAACACGGAATGGTCAAAGAATTAGTTATCTTCCAGAAAGGATATATGAAATATCTGACAGACAACTATCGTCTGAATTATACAGAAGATATCTCGATTGAGGATATCCGCAACTTCGTCCCTGATGTAATCAGCTTCCTGGGTGCGCCTGAGAAATTAATCTCATTCCCTCAAATCGGCTATTTCGACATTAAAGGTCCAAATGGAAATATTAAGACCATTGTAACACCTTTAAAACAAAAGGTTGATTATTTCGGAGATGTTAAAAAACCTCGTTTGACAATAATCAATGAGAAAATCAAGGAAATGGGTGGAAGCCCTCGTCATGGATCCTTATTTGCTGTTGAAGAAAATGACGGTAGCGTATTTGTTATCGAAATCAACGGAGACAGTGGCGTAGGTAAATCTGAAATGATTGCTGCATTCATCTTAAAATGGCTAAGAAATAATCTGGAAGGTATTCGTTCGGTTAAGCTTATCGCAGGAGATATGTTCCATGAATTCCAGGATGCTGAAGGTAACCTTTATGGTATCGGCACCGAAGTTGGAGACTTTAGCCGTACAACAGACTTTGACCCTGATTATATCAAATATTACAAGTATCTGTTTGAGAACAGTGCTGACAGTAATGTCGAAGATTTAAACTCACGTAGTACAGTCAGCGGTATGTGTGATATCACCATGCCATACAAAATTGACATTATGCTTAGTGCTGGTAACTACGCGAAAGAAGAGGCTGGAATTACTCGCATTGATAATCCTGAAAACTTCCTTTTATATATCGATTCACACGGTGAACGTAAAGAGAAAGCAACAAGTCAGGACGGACCGAACTTCCAGAGAACACTTAAACGTTACACGGCTGACAAGAATATTGTTGATGTTATTGCACGTCACGGAAATTATCTTGACGATGTTTTAGACTGGGATTTTGATGCTCATGAACAACAATATTATCTTGCTTCGTCTTATAAATTAATTGATAAAATCAATCTGACAGAGATTGTAAATCTGATTTTCGGAGGTAAAAAATACAAACGAGAGGGCATTAGATATACAATTAAAGATGTTACGTTCGATATGATACGCAACCGATTCCGTGCTGAAGTAATTACAGAGGATGAAACGGTATCGTATGTATTACTTGACAGACGCATTTTCAGTGCGATTTACGATTCACTGGCAAGCACGCCGGGAGGTCAACCATTCATAGCAGAAGAAGGTCAGTTAACTTGTGTGATGAACCTTATTAAATGTATGAATGGCGGACAGGATGGTAACGGTAAAGCTCGCAACATTCAATGTGGAATTATTTCAACCGAGATTGGTAAAAAAGGTCGTGAAATTACAGGACCTCAAAAAGCTGCGATGGAGCTTAAACATCTGATTCAGGATGTACGCGTAAATCGTCCGGAGATCAATCAAGGTAAGATCTTAGTTAAACGATTATTGAATGAAAAGTATTTCCATATATTCAAAGGCATGCTTAACAGCTCGGAACTTTGGAGATACAACTTCTTCATTTATCAATTGGAGAACATGCGTAAGGCTGATTACAGACGTATGGATGATATTAATCAACAGGTAGATATGTCAAATCTGATTAACTTTAAACCGGTTGATCCGAAACATATCTTCAGCCCGTTATTAGTAAATCCGAATCTGAACATCGAACTTTCAAGCTTCAGTGAAACTTTTGAAGAATTAATGAGTTTACCGAACTACCCTGAGTTTGCAGCTGAGTTTATGGAGCATATGCCTGCACTTTACCAGGCCGATGGATACAGCGAGGAAACCAACATTAATAATATGATTATTCAATTATTATTAATGGAAGGTTATGTGACTCTTGAGGATGTTGCACGTGGCAGTGTTATCGAGAAAGTAAACCGGGAAACAATCGCTGCAGCAAAATATGCAGTTGTAAAATATATATATAATAATATAACTGAATTGGAATTAGTCAGTGAACCAACTGAACAAAAAATTGAGAAAAAAAAACGTAAAAAATAATTTTTCAAACTCTAATGCATTGTAATTTGAAAGAGAAGTCTTATTTTTACGGTTGAATAGATACAAACAATAGCTCTATTCATTCTGATACTCATTTTCATGAGTGTGAGAACTCAATTTTAGTTTAGTTATGTTGGTCCGAAGATATTTGGACTAAAAAAACGTCGCCGCTGTGAAGTGTCGACGTTTTTTCGTTTATACTCCCCCAATAAAAACCTTCTCTCATTAGCATATGTTATATCATAAATATATTTCTAAAATAATAATTCAAACCGAATAATTCCGACTCTATGAAAATCCATGAATTTCAAGCTAAAGAACTTTTCGAACAATATGCTATTCCTACTGTCAGAGGTAAAATCTGTACAGATCAGGAAGCTGCAGTCTTGGCTTACTCTGAAATAAAACCCAATGCCGCTGTAATTAAAGCCCAGGTATTAACAGGAGGAAGAGGCAAAGCAGGAGGAGTAAAAATTGCCAATAATGAAGAAGAACTGCGTCAAAAAACAAATGAAATACTTGGCATGAACATTAAAGGAAACATCGTTAATAAAGTAATGATTGTTCCGGCATATCCAATTAAAAACGAATGTTATCTGGGTATGACGATCGATCGTAATAAAAGATGTGTCATTGTGATCACAAGTAAAGCCGGTGGTGTAGAAATTGAAGAAATAGCAGCATTTGCACCACAAAAAATAAATCGGTATCTGATAGATGCATCAATCGGTATCCCTGATTTCAAAGCGCGCAATATCGCTTTATCATTATTTAATCAAATAGATCAGATTAAGCAAACGGCGCATATTATTCAAAATATGTATCGATTAATGTTAGAGAAAGATGCTTCACTTATAGAAATTAACCCTTTAATTGAAGATGACAAAGGTATTATCATTGCACTTGACGGTAAAATGACTTTTGATGATAATGCATTATTTAAACATCCTGATATAGCTCATCTGGCTGAACCTAGTGAGGAAGAAATAAAAGAAAATGAAGCAAAAGCAAAAGGATTCAGCTATATCCAGCTAACAGGTTCTATCGGTTGTATGGTTAATGGCGCCGGATTAGCTATGGCTACGCTGGATCTTATAAAATTATATGGTGGCGAACCTGCTAATTTTCTGGATATCGGAGGAAGCTCAAATCCTCAGAAAGTTATTGAGGCGATGCAACTACTGACAAGTGATCCTAAAGTCAAAGTCATTCTTATCAATATATTTGGAGGAATTACTCGCTGTGATGATGTGGCTAATGGTTTGATTGAAACATTTAAGCAAATCAAAACAAACCTTCCTATCGTCATAAGACTAACAGGTACAAATGAAGAAGAGGGCAATAAAATTATTGCAGATTCAGAATTTATCCGTTCTGAAGATATGACTCAGGCGATACAAAAAGCAGTTGAACTCAGCAAAATCTAAATACTATGAGTATTTTAATAAATAAAGATACACGCGTAGTGGTGCAAGGAATCACCGGCCGCGACGGAAGCTTTCATGCAAAAAAGATGAAAGCTTATGGTACAAGAGTTGTAGCAGGCGTTTCACCAGGTAAAGGCGGTGAAAACATTGATGACATACCGGTTTTTAACAGTGTATGGGAAGCCGTACATACAAAAGGTGCGAATACCTCAATTATATTCGTTCCTGCTGCTTTCGTAAAAGATGCAATTATGGAAGCTGTTGAAGCCGGAGTAAAATTAATAGTATGTATAACCGAAGGTGTTCCGACATTAGATATTATTGAAGCCCGAAGATATGCTACATTGCATGCAGTACAATTAATCGGCCCGAATTGCCCGGGAATTATTTCACCGGAAAAATCACTTGTCGGTATTATGCCGGGAAATATTTTCATACCCGGACATACGGGAGTTATTTCACGTAGCGGCACTCTCACTTATGAAGTAGTCCGAAACCTTACTAAAGCAGGATTAGGCCAATCAACAGCTGTCGGTGTCGGCGGTGATCCTGTTATCGGTTTATTCTATAAAGAACTACTTCAAATGTTTCAGGATGATCCTGACACAAACTCTATTGTTCTTATAGGTGAGATCGGTGGAGATGCCGAACAAATTGCAGCCGAATACATTAAAAACCATATAACAAAACCCGTAACCGTATTTATAGCCGGTGCTGCCGCACCAACAGAAAAAAGGATGGGACATGCCGGAGCTATTATTTCGAGTGGCTCTGGTACTGCTCAGGAAAAATGGAAAGCTTTCGAAAGCGTTGGTGTTCCCGTAGCTAAAAATCCATCCGATATTCCAGCTCTCTTAATCGGACAGTTAAGAGGTTGATTCAACAATATCCTGACCGGGAAATATTCAATAATCAACATTGAATAATTTCCCGGTCATTTTCTTTTCTTACCTTTGTATAGCTTAGTCAAACAACTTTAAATAAAGCTGATTCAGTTATGAACAAATATGATTTTGACCAGGTTATTGATAGAACCGGAACAGACTCTATTAAAATAGATAATCTTTCTATCGTGTTTGGTAAAGATGATTTACTTCCTATGTGGGTTGCCGACATGGATTTCGAAACACCATCCTGTATAACGGAAGCTGCACTGGAGAAAATAAAACAACCTGTGTGGGGATACACTAAACCATCACTTGCATACTGGAATAGTATACAGCGCTGGTTAGAACGCAGACATGGATTAGATGTTGAGCTAAATGAGTTGGGGTTTGTAGGAGGCATAGTTCCCGGACTTGCCTTTGCAGTTAATGCCCTGACCGAAAAGCAAGATGCTATTATTATCCAACCTCCTGTATATCCCCCATTTCACTCTATTGTAAAACACAGTGGAAGAAATCTAATCTTCAATCCATTAATAGAATCTGACGAGCATTTCTCAATGAACTTTGAGCAACTCCCGACGTTATTAGAAAATAAGCCTAAGATGTTGATTCTATGCAATCCACACAATCCCGGAGGAAAAGTCTGGACTAAAGAAGAGTTAATGCTATTAGCTGAATTTTGTTATGATAATCAGATTTTAGTCGTATCAGATGAAATTCATGCTGATTTAACACTCCCGGGCTACAAACATATACCTTTTGCCACTGTAAGCGAAAAAGCTCGCATGAACTCCATTACATTTATGGCTCCAAGCAAAACGTTTAATATGGCAGGTGTCGCAAGTTCATTTTATTATATACCAAATCCTACTATCCGTGAACGTTTCCAGGACTTTGTTTTAGGTAATGATCTCACTGGAGGACATCTGTTTGCTTTCGCTACTACAGAGGCCGCTTTTGAAAAAGGCGAAGAATGGTTAGATCAAGTTTTGGTTTATATCGATGAAAATATTAAGTTTGTAGATAGTTATCTGAAAAAGTATCTGCCGAAGATCAAAATGATGCGTCCTGAAGCTTCTTTCCTTATATGGTTAGACTTCTCACGAACAGGACTTTCACATGATCAGATTGTAGAAAAATTAAAATCGGAAGCACGGTTGGCTCTAAATGACGGAATCAGTTTTGGCAAAGAAGGAGAAAAGCATATGCGCCTGAATATAGGAACATCACGCTCCATCGTTGAAGAAGCTTTACGCCGATTGAAAACCGCTTTCGTATAGCGTTAATTAACGAGCTATCTGAAAACAGTAGCTTAAAATTTAAATTATTACACATATAACAAAATGGAAGAAATTAAAGCAGGTAAATACGTAGCATGTATCTACGAACTTAAAGTAGGCGCTGATCAGGAATTAATGGAAAAAGCAACTCCGGAAGTTCCATTGACATTTATCTACGGTTTAGGAGAAATGCTTCCGGCATTTGAAGAAAAACTTAAAGGTTTAAAAGTTGGTGACAAATTTGATTTCGAAATCAAATCTGACGAGGCTTACGGACCATACGACCAAGAACACATTATCGAACTTCCGAAAGATATGTTCATGGTAGAAGGACAATTTGACGACGAAGTTGTTAAACCAGGAAACGTTGTTCCAATGATGGATGCACAAGGTAACCGTTTAAACGCAACTGTTGTTGAAGTTAAAGAAGACGCTGTTGAGCTTGACTTCAATCACCCGCTTGCAGGTGAAGATCTT
This sequence comes from Bacteroidales bacterium, assembly GCA_051650425.1. Classification (GTDB taxonomy): domain Bacteria; phylum Bacteroidota; class Bacteroidia; order Bacteroidales; family UBA7332; genus UBA7332. The sequence goes on along the minus strand of JBOFIZ010000233.1, from coordinate 15,108 downwards.
CATTTTATCGGTGAAGTTATCGAAGTTCGTGACGCACGTCCTGAAGAATTGATGCCAGCTTCATCATGTGGCGGCGGATGTAGCAGCTGTGGTTGCGGCGACGAAGGTTGCGGTGACGAAGGTTGCAACTGCTAATCAAATAATTCAGAATAGAATAAAATAAATTTCAAGTTTGAAGTGTGAAAGATGAGAGCTTTCTCTTGTCTTTCCTGCTTCAAACTTTTAATGCTTTATAGAATGTCATATAAAAAGATATACTTAAAACCCGGAAAAGAAGAATCATTGAAAAGATTCCATCCTTGGATTTTCTCGGGAGCGATTGCAAAAGTTGATAAAGGAGTTGAAGAAGGCGATACCGTTGAAGTTGTAAATGCCAATAACGAGTTTATTGCCATCGGACACTCACAAATCGGAAGTATTGCAGTTCGTGTGCTGACGTTCGAACAAGAGGAAATCAACCATGCTTTTTGGGTTAAAAGACTAAGTGCAGCCTTTGATTTGCGCAAAAAACTTGGGTTGGTTGCAGGCGATTATAATAACGCTTACCGCTTGGTTCATGGTGAAGGTGATTTCCTTCCCGGCCTTGTGATTGATATGTATGATGGCACTGCTGTTATGCAAGCACATGCACCGGGCATGCACGTAGCTCGTTTCGAAATCGTCGAAGCTTTAAAAGAGGCAATGGGCGAAGAACTGAAAAATGTATACTATAAATCCGAATCGACTTTACCTTTCAAAGCTGATTTGAATGCCGAAGACGGTTATCTTTATGGCGGTAATGCCGGCAATATAGCTACAGAGTACGGTCTTAAGTTCCATGCCGATTGGCTGAAAGGTCAAAAAACAGGATTCTTCGTTGATCAACGTGAAAATCGCGCTTTATTAGAAAAATACTCAAAAGACAAACGTGTCCTAAACATGTTCTGTTATACAGGTGGATTCTCTTTTTATGCAATGCGAGGTGGTGCACAATTAGTACACTCTGTTGACAGTTCTGGAAAAGCTATTGATTTGACTAATAAAAATGTCGAATTAAATTTTCCCGGAGATCCTCGTCATAAGGCCTTTGCTGAAGATGCTTTCAAGTTTTTGGATAATATGGAGTATGGTGAATATGATTTAATCATTCTGGACCCTCCTGCTTTTGCCAAACATAAAAATGTATTACGTAATGCTTTGCAGGGTTATCAAAAGCTTAATGCTAAAGCATTCAAAAAAATAAAACCGGGAGGCATTATTTTTACATTCTCTTGTTCTCAAGTAGTAAGTAAAGAAAACTTCCGATTAGCCGTATTTAGTGCTGCCGCACAGTCTGGAAGACGCGTGCGTATTATCAATCAATTAACGCAACCAGCTGACCATCCTGTGAGCATTTACCATCCGGAAGGAGAATATTTGAAAGGATTGGTTCTTTATGTCGAATAGTCGGTTAAAGAGCGTTAACTGAATGATTTTTAACAGATAAACACTTGCATGTATGCCTCAAACACTATACTTTTGCAACGTGTTTTTCATGGTATTAGATTTAAGGTTAATAAAAAGGGGTTTAGGTTGTCGTGAGACAACCTTTTCTTTTTTATAGCCACTTCATTAACTCACTACTTTCTATCGAAGACGAACATCGATTTAACTAAAAAAACACACAAATAGCAGGCATCTGTCCGATTATCCTTAAATCGGATATTATTATATCACAAAGATTTTATTTAGTAGCACCTCCCAAAAATTAACTCTGAGAACTTTATGTTTTTAATTAGCAGAATTTGCATGGACGTTTTTACCTCTTTGCTTATCGCTGCTTAGACTGATGTAGTTAGATAATCTAAGTTTCTGCTGCAATCAGAATAAAAATCAGACGAGCACGCTATCTCGATTTTTTCTGACCATAAATAATTTATGACAAAGTCGAATTAATATTTTTTATCGTCAGAATAATTATTTTTCAAGGACAAATTATAAATGCGATGTACATCGCACAAGATTGCGAAGTAGGTCGCGCAAAAGTGCGATGTACACCGCAATTCTGTGCGACCTACGTTTAACAAATTAACACGGCTTGAGAATATATTAAAATAACCGTGAAATAAATTAGTAATCAGTGAATTACAATTTATTCAAAGTCAATAAATTTATAACTCTCCGTACATTGAATTTTCAATAGCCTATAGGTTATTAAATAGATCGAAAAAGCATTGTAAATTTGACAATGATTCTGGTTGAAGATATCTGATAAGTGCGTGCCTTGAAAAGAATAGAAAAGCCAATATTCTAAACATTTATTTATCGTATCTGTTGTATAGATATATTTATTAACAATTATCCGAAAAAGATTTTGTTATGCAAATACTCAGATAAACCTTATTAGAAATTTTATTTACAGTTTAGTATGTCTTTAATCAGAATTGGTATTAATGGTTTCGGACGGATCGGACGAATGATCTTTAGGGCCGCACTTGAACGACCGGATTTGGAAGTTGTCGCTATTAATGATTTATTAAGCCTCGAATATATAGCCTATCTTTTAAAATATGACAGCGTGCACGGCTCATTGATATATCCGATAGAAATCATCAAGAATAGATTATATGTTAATGGTAAATACATAAGAGTCACGAACGAAAAAGATCCTGTCAATTTAAGATGGAATGATATTGATATAGATTATGTTGTAGAAGCCACCGGACTATTTTTAACAAAAGAAAAGGCTGAAAAACATTTGATAGCGGGAGCTAAAATGGTTGTTTTATCAGCGCCTTCCGAAGATAATACTCCGATGTTTGTGTGCGGTGTTAATCTTGAACGCTATGCAGGAGAAAAAATCATCTCAAATGCATCTTGTACAACAAATTGCCTTGCTCCTATCACTCATGTATTAGAAAAATATATAGGAGTAGAAGAAGGACTTATGACGACAATTCATCCGATAACCGGTACTCAAAAAGTCGTAGATTCATATTCTAAACGTGATTACCGGGCTGGAAGATCCGGATTAAGCAATATCATTCCTTATCATACCGGTGCAGCAAAATCAATCGGACGCATTATTCCGGAACTAACAAATAAACTAACTGGTATTTGTTTACGTATTCCTACACTTGATGTCTCTGCCATTGATTTATCTGTCAGATTAAAGAAGCAGACTTCCCTTGATAATATATGTCAAATTATTAAACATGCATCCGAAAATGAAATGGCCGGCATTATCAAGTATGTTGATGATGAAGTGGTTTCTTCTGATTTTTTAGGTGAAAAAACACCATCTATATTTGATTCAAGAGCGAGTTTACAAATATCAAACGAATATTTTAAATTAATTGCATGGTATGATAATGAGATCGGATATTCGAATAAATTGCTGGATTTAATCAGTTATACATATACCTATAATCAGTCTAAAGCATTAGATCAGATCGTAAAGAACAAACATGAGTTTGATTTTTCGGTATAAAATAGAAAAGAGGGTAACTAAAGAAAAAACTTTAATTACCCTCTTATTTCAAAACAACATTAATCTATGAAAGAACTATTTCAAAATAGTCGCTAACTTTTGTTTCATACTTTCCATAAAGTCATCCCAGTATTGCTCTGTTACTTTTGGCAGACCCAAATATGGAGATAAAATACAGGCTCTAAGTACACGTATACTTTTCACTTTATTCCATTCACCCGCATTTACACCTAATCTCAGAGCTAAATCTTCAGGAGCATCTTTATAATCTTCATATGCAAGATCTGTGTGTGAAGTAACGAAATCTTTCTTCAAAATAGGAACACCGGTTGCTGAACTTTGTTCCCACAATTTAAGATTTATCTCATTCATATATTCCAGATCTGTATTTCCCTCAGGATTGAATGCAAAGTCAACCATATTAAAGTCCGGATTAACCAACGCTTCTAAACGAACAGTTTTACCATTAACTTCAATAGTTTTTGTTTTGGCAATCAGATTGTAGAATAAATGAGCACCATTAATACTGGCACCAATTAATTTACCATATCCTGTAATATTCAAAGGTATTAATTGATGGGCAACCCAAACAGATGCTGCTGAGGCTCCTGCTTTAGATCCTTCCATAATGTAGCTACCTAAAAGCATCGGAGATGTAGTTCCTGCTTCAAACACATAAGCAGCAAAGAAAGAGATCGAATCGACCATACGTTTATCCTTAATTACAATACCACCTGCAGCATAAGGAACATATCCCATTTTATGAGGGTCTATTGTTATTGAGTCTGCTTTCTCTAAAGCTTTATACGCATTATATACATCTTTAGGAGGCCATACAATATCATTATCTATGATACCGTCAGCATGAAGTCTGTTTACCAGTTCGTCATACTCCATAAAACGATTATCTTCATCCAGGAATATTGATCTTGCATATCCACCGTATGCAGCATCAGCATGGATATAAAAAGAGACTCCTTTTTCTTTTTGGAATTTCTCTCTTAGCGCAACAACTTTATCTAAGTAGTCAATAGCTCCTTCTTCTGTAGTACCAATCACAGCAACTACTCCTAAAATCGGAATTTGCTTTTCTACCAAATCACTAATTGTTTGCTCCAAGACATCAATATCCATACGGAAATGTTTATCGACCTGAACATCTACTACATTTTGTAGACCAATACCCAAAACATCAGCAGCTTTAACCCATGAGTAATGTTTTGACTGAGGAACAATCCATTTTCCTAATTTAGATTCCTGGACACCTACACCTCTTACAGAGTTATTTCGTACATCGTCCCATACATCTTTGACTTTTTGTGCTAAATCAAGAATCTGATCTACTGTCATATTCGCTAATTCCCAATCAGTCTTACCTGCTACCAACTCTGGTCTTACAGCCTGAATTGCAAATGGTAATGACGAAATATTACGAGCATACCAAAGCCCTTCCATATTAGCAATCGTTCCATCGCATGTAATATGTCCCCATGATTTAGATGTATCATAACCTAATAGACGACATAAATCCATACCTACCTCTAATTCCATAGGGGTAGTGGCCGGAGAACCTTCATAAGCACAGTTATTTGCATTATAAAAAACAGCCGTAACATATCCTAGAATAGATGCCATCAACACCTCACTATTCATATGGCCCAAATATCTAGGAGAGTGCCATGGTGCAGAAGTTTCCCTCATTAAGGCACTTAGTCTGTCTAGTACACTTAAAGTCCGATCCTGGACATTTTGGAATGAATCACACTTTTTCTCTTGATAAGAAATTATAGGCTCATCCTCTGGATGGAAATCTTTTCTCCAAAATAAATGGTCATCCACACATGAAATTAAAGCGTCCTTAAAAAATTGGCCATTTTCTGATTTCGGGCCTAAGAACAAAGCATTTATATCAAAATTATCGTTTTTCATAAGATCAAATTAATTAAAGAGTCGTTTTATCCTTTTATCGGGTCCGATGCATTTTTTACTAAATCACCGGCATCCTGTCCCACTGCTAATTTCGAAACCTGAGATGGTTTTCTACCTTCTAATTCCCAATCAAAAGGTTCAAAAGTAGACTTCGGATCTTTCCATGATTTTTTTCCAAAAGCTTCAACAACAAATGGAAGAGCAGCAAAGAGAGCAGCACCTATGATAAGAATTCCTACGTATACTACCGGACTACCTGTTGTAATCTGGCTTGGAGGAATAAAACTTACCACTCCTGCTAAACCGGCACCTGCAATACCAATAATGCTTAGCACCCATATACCCCAGTTTCCTCCAGGAATTTTAAACGGACGCTTTTTATTAGGAGCTGTATATCTCAAACGAATCGCAGCAATATAGACTGTAATAATACAGATCATATAAATAATTGTTGCTAATTGCCCTAAAATTTGATATGCTGATTGAACAGATGGTAATAAAACCATTACAAAAGTAAGTAGGGTAACTAATGCTCCTTGTACCATCAAGATAGGCGCTTGTACTTGTTGTTTATTTACTTTTTGCAATCCTTTTGGAAGATAACCAGCACGACCTACAGCTAAAAGACCTGTTGATGGACCAGCAATAATAACCATAACCTGCCCAATTACTCCAAAGGCAAGCATTACAGCCATAACATTACCCATCCAATCCATACCTAAAACACTCCACAAATCCCTATAAGCAACTAATAAACTTTGAGTAAGATTTATATCTTTCTCAGGTACAACCACACCAATTGCTAATGTAGCTAACACAAAAATTGAAACAATTGCGATAGCTGCAATAAACAATGATTTAGTATAATCCTTCGCCGGATTTTTTAAATCCTGAACGTGTACAGCATTCATTTCTAATCCACCATAGAATAAGAAAATTGAAGCTGCTAAAACGACATTTCCGAATTTTGTAAAGTCTGGGAAGAACGATTCATGTGCAGGAAGTTCAATAGTTTTACCCATTGCTACATAAATGATACCGAGAATAATAAGAATTGCACCTGGTATAATTGTACCAACCATACCAAAAACTGCACTCAATTTAGTTGCGGAACCAATTCCTCGTTTTAATGTCAATAATGTAGCAAACCAATAAATACCTAACAATACTACAATTGTATACCATTTATTACTTGCTAATTTTGCATCAAAACTTTCGGGCCACCATATATAAGCTAAAGCAACCCCTCCAAAAATTAATACAGTTGGGAACCAAATTACCAATGTTTGCCATTCCCAATATAAAGTAGCAAAACCCCATTTTGCTCCAAAAGCTTCTCCTACCCATCTGAAAAGACCTCCACTTTTAGTAAAAGTGGAAGCCAATTCAGCACAAACTAATGCAAATGGAATAAGAAATACCAAGGCTGCAAATATATAATAGAATATGGATGTTATCCCAAATTCTGCTTGCGAAGGAAGACCTCTTAAACTCACAATAGTGGTAATAATCATGACAGTCATCGTTCCAACGCCAATCTTTGCAGCTGTAGAAACTCCGGATTTTAAACTACCCGCTTTTTCATTATCTTGTGCCATATAATTAAAAATTATAAGATCATTACATCATCTCGGCAATCACCTCATCACGTGCTGCCAAAATACAGTTAATAATATGTTGCATATCTTCAGGACATACAAATACATTCATCGGATATACTTTTAATGCATATACAATAGCTTGATCATCAGATCCGTCTCCATTGTAAGAAGCTGTGCGGAATCCTGTACTGTAAGCCATATGTGGAGTATAACGCCCATTAATTTGTTTACGGTTTAGATACCAGTTAAACAGTTTTTCACCGATCGCTGCTGTAAATTCATTGTTTTTGATCAGCTCTGCTCTGAATGCAGGATCTGAAACTTCTTTTTGATATTGAGAGTTTGCGTCTACCCCATTTGCATATACGCGGAACAAACTAATTAGACCTGTATTATCAGGATCAACACAAACCATTTCAGGATGCTCATTCAAAAGATTTTGGAAATAGTATCTTACTTCTAGAATACCACCTAATACTGCTTGTAATCCTTCCAATCCAAAGTATTTCATAGTAGCCCATCCTGCCAAAGAACCAGCACCACTTCTTGAAACCTCAAGAGTATAATACATCGGATTATAAGGTGTAACTTCCTGAAGATATGCATAACTACCACGGCGCATAATTGACTCGAATTCTGCAGAATCTTTATATACGAAACAGCTACTTGTATAAGGAGCCCAACCAAATTTATGGAAGTCTACACCAATCGCATCTGCATGGTGAATACCTTTAATTTGCTCAAGATTTCGTTTGATTATACTTAAAACCTCTTTAGAAAATTCTAATGGATTATTAGCAAAGTCATATTTATTGAATACCATCCATGACCATCCGGCAACAGCATCAGCATATAATAATGCTTTACCATAACCCGCAGGATTAGGATATTTATCAAGTAATTCTCTTACTTTTTCAATTGGATCGAATACACTTGCGTCAGTTGTACCCATTGTACAAACAACTGAAGCTACCGGAATTCCTTTTGATGTAAACTCTTTAAGTTTTTGCTCAAGAATATTTACATCCATCTGATTCGTTTGTGGATCAGTAGGTATCTGAACAATATTATCCATACCAATACCTGTCCAGTCTGTAGCATTTTCTTTACAGTAGTGTGACTGTGTAGAACAAATGACTTTAGCATCTGTACGAATCCCCTTATCTCTTGATCCTGGTAATACACGAGTCAATGCATATTTTAGGCCATATAGCCAACATCCACTACCACCATATGTATAAACACATCCTGTATTTTTACTACTCCATCCAAATAAATCACCTAACATACCGGCTGACTCTAATTCAGCTTTGTGAACATTCCATGCATATTCACCTTCAATAATGTTAGGCATATATATTAATGGTAAAATAGATGCTATAATACTTGCTGTATTTGGTTGAGGCCAAACGTTACACATAGTCAATGGACTTGATACATTTGGCATACCATTAAACAACTTAACCGTATCAGCAATTACATCATCTAATGCTTGTGGTTTAGCTGCAATTTTAACATCCTTTACTTCAGGATAAGTATAAGCTAGTTGAGAATTATCACCTAAAAAAGCTGGACCATCTTGCTCTGGCTTCAATTGATCAATCATTTCAATTGCTTTTTCAATTTCCTTAGCTAAAGGATCTTCTTTTCCTTTAAATGGAGAAGGGAATTCACTTGTCATTAATTTTCTGTACTTTGCCCAATTAGGAGCTTGAGAAGATATTTGATCTTTATTCCAGATACCTTCCATTACTTTCTTTTGTTCCATAATGAATAAATTAAGGTTTAGATATATAATAGCTGACGCATCAGCTGGTTATTTGTCTGCTGAAAAAACGAATGTATTTCTTCGTATATATGCTACAATAATAAATAGCATTGTTAATATAAAGTTAATACGGAAAGGAAAGATTACATTTGTATCGCCTAAAAAAGCTGCAATCGCATCAATTATAAAAGGTGTTACTAAAATAGACAGATAATTTACTGACATAACAAATGCAAGCGATAAAACAACTTTATTACTTCTTGCTATTCTTGTTGCTTTATCATATACTAATGGCTGAATTATACCATAACCAAGTCCCACAAAAATAGTCCCTATTATAATCAATGCTACGTTTTGAGTGAGAGACACTAATAATAACCCTACAGCCAAAGAAATTAAACTATATATAACTGTCATATTCTTAAGAGCAGTCAGAATCTTATAGAGGAATAATCCTGGAAGCATAATTGCTAAAAAGAATATCGAAATAACTGTTCCGGATACTGTACTAGACAATTTATAGGTTTGCAATATAAATGGTAAATTCAGCACGACAACCAATGCTGCATAACAAATGAAAAAGTATAACACCATTACTCCTATTAAATATGGTATATTCATCTGTTTTCCTTTTGGGATCATGTCTTCATTTTCATCATTGGCAGTATTATTTGGAGCTCCTATATAATTTACATTACTTTGTTTAAGAACATTATCTCTCAAATAATATGACAATACAAGTGCAAAAACTGGTATGAGATAAACTACAAAAGGCAAATGCCAATTAATATCGGCTAACCAACCAGTTAAACCAGTTGCTAATACAAGACTTAAATTTGTGATTGCAGAACTTATTCCTAATTGTTTTGTACGATATGCCCCCACAAAAAAATCTGCAATTAACCCTGTGGATAATGGGATTACCATTCCTGCTCCTATTCCTAATAAACAACTTATAAGAATTAGTGCCAGCATACTCTTTGCAAAAAAACACAACACACCACTAACTAAAAAAATAGCTAATCCGATTGCTAAGATTAATGTTTTATCTTTCTTCTCAGATAATTTCCCAGATAATAAAACAAATGGAATAATTAGCAACGACGGTATTGATGTTAACATTTGTATCTCCAAATGAGATACAGAAGGAAAAATTGTATCTAGTTGTCCCATAATTGGTGATACAGCTAATCCTGGTAAAGATGTTATTGCTGAAATGGACCATATTGCTAATAATGTAGCTAATGGTATAGTACCCTGACCAGTTTGTATTCTCATAATTTTTATAAATTACTGATTGCGTTTTATACTTAAAAAAACGTTGTTCTATAACAAAAGTTCGGTTTTACATAAAATAAGTTTTATATCGGATATAATTATTTATCAAAAAAAACACACGTAATTAAACTATTTTAATATATAGATAATTTCATAAGTAATCTTATTATTACAATAAAACCTCATATCGTATCTTTATTGAATTCATATATTTATTATTTATGCAAATCAAACCTGACCTTATCATCTATTACAAAATGAAATAACATTATTAATTAGCAAATCAACTTTCCTAACATAACAATAATATATAATTGTATAAAGCACATATATTAATTCATAATTTCCATATGTTTAATCCAGCATGTATCTGCAAAGCCAATAAAAAAAATAGCAACTATATATAATCTAAAATTCATCAACTCCAATAATTGATGGATTTGTAGAAATAATTTCGACTTCAGAATTTGCATAATCCTTATCATCCGTAAATAAAATCATATTTTTTTCTTTACATAAACGTTCAATCGCTTTATCATTAAAATCAAGCGGTTCAACCGTCATAAAATCTCTCACTTCTTTTAATGTAAAATCTTTGGCATCAAATTGAAAAAGGGGAAATATTTTGAATTCAATCACCTGATAGATATGCTCAAGACTTTCACTGCCTAACTCACTATTGCGAAAATCTTTAAAGCGCATTTCTTTTTTTGACATTTTATTCTCCCACAAGTAAAGTTCATACTGAATTCGTAATTCTCTATTTATTACTTCTGATAGAACTAAAAAATCAACATATAAAGGATTTTTCTGCTGTAACAATTGATAAAACATCGATGAATAGTGTTTTTGCCAATCTTGATAAGGCGTTGTTGTAAAAAATAAGAACAAAATAATATTGGCATCACAGAAACAAGAACGCCCGATAATTTTATCGAGGCTAAAATTGTTATATCTTTTTTTCATATTCCTTCTCCTTCTATTATATTAGCTATAATTAGTTTCATTTCTATATCATTTTTATAAATATAATGATGCATTTTCTCTAATCTTTTTTTTTCGGAACATCCATTTTCATTCATATTCACAAAGACTATTTTGTCATAAATTTGCTGTATTGTATATTCTGACAGTAACTGCTGATATACTGTAAATAAAAATGACGATAACAATAAATCGACACCTTCAAAATCTAAATTTATCCGATCATATGAATTCCATAATCTTAGTAAATCTCCACCCAACTGATGTCCATGTTCTGCGTTAATACAATGATTACCGTCTATATAATCCAATACACATATTGCTGTAGTTCTCATAATTTATTTATGCTTATATGATAAGGAATTGTTACTTGTATATATTAACTCGTAGTTTAACACTAATTATTGAACATGAAAAGATGAGTTATTGTTCTTTTAAAAGATATCTATCTAAACAAACACCATTTAAAATCTACATAATACAATGAAATCATGATAAAATATATTGGCGATGTTATAGTTAAAATGCTGGAAAATGCAGGAGTAAAACACATTTGGGGCATAACCGGCGATAGCGCAAACTTCATTACTGCTGCTATAAGCAAAAGCACAATAGAATTTATGCATGTAAGACATGAAGAAAGTGCAGCTTTCGCTGCTGCAGCCGAATCAAAAGCAACTGGTAAGATTTCTGCTTGTATGGGATCTTGCGGACCCGGATCATTACATCTTATAAATGGTCTTTATGAAGCCAATACAAATGGAACACCTGTCTTATGTATAGCTACACATATATTAAAGAATGAAATTGGATTTAATTATATTCAAGAGACTGATCCTAAACTTTTATTTTCAGGTTGCAGTAAATATTGCGCTTACGTGCAATCTCCAGAGCAGCTACCCAGATTAATGCTACATGCTATGCAAACTGCTATTGCTCAAAAAGGTGTTGCTGTACTTATTGTATCCGGAGATATTTCTTCTCATGAATACTTTGGTGATCCCATCGAAAAATATATACCTCAATATCCATCACCTCAAATTTATCCTTGCGACGAAGATTTATTTATGCTCGCTTCTTTAATTAACAAATATGACGAAATACTCATTATAGGTGGGGAGGGTTGCATTGATGCTAATGCTGAAATAATGGAAGTTGCAAAACGAGCTAGTGCAGCTGTTGCGTGGACATTCGGTGGCAAGGAATATCTCGAATACAACAATCCTTATCCTATAGGTATTATCGGGAAGCTTGGCACTAAAAGTGTAAATGAAGCTATTAGAAGTAGTGATTTAATAATACAACTTGGTTGTTCTTTATCTCTCGCAGAATACAAAACCAGAGGTCTGATTGTACAAATAGGCATTAATGAGAAATCTTTTGGCACGGAGCATCCTATAGATTTTGCTTTTAGAGGAAAGGTAAAAGATACGATGACAAAACTAATACCACTCATCAATCCTCATTGCTCCAGATGTTATGTTGAAGAAGTTACAATGCCATATCTAAATAGAAAAAAACAATACGAAGATCTCTGCAAACAAGTTGTAAACAAAGAAAACACTATCTTAAGCGAATATTTGTTCTGCTTACTAAATAAAAAAATTGCCGAAAATGCTTTTATATGTTCGGATACCGGAACAGCTTTAATACTTACACAATGGTATATTGAAGCTACTGAGAACCGAAGATTTATTCAATCCTATAAGTGGGGATCAATGGGTAATGCTCTTCCTTCTGCTCTTGGTCTCAAATCTTGCTTTTCAGAGAGAGAAGTGATTGCTATTTGTGGTGATGGTGGTTTATCAATGTTACTAGGTGAGTTACTTTCTGTTATTCAATTAAATCTACCAGTTAAAATCCTTCTTTTAAACAATGGCAAATTAGATTATTCTGGTTTAGATTTCATTAAAAACGGATTAAAACCAATCCATATAGATTTAACACCAATCAACTTTGCCGATGTTGCCAAGACCATAGGGTTCAAAACATGGCATGTTGAAGAGGCCCAACACTTAGGCTTAGCAATAGATGCCTGGTTAGATTCTGAATCACCTGCTTTCCTTGAAGTGAAGGTTGCATCCATTACGGATGCTCATTTAGCTAATTTATAAAATTAAGAAAGATATTTATATGCTTACTCAAGTTGCTAAAATAATTGCAGACACTCTTCAATATGTAGGAGTTAAACGAATATATGGTATTGGAGGTGTTGGAATAAATGTTCTACTCAATGCTCTGAGTGAAACTTCTATCCGATTTATTCAAACCCGTAATGAAGAAGCAGCAGCATTTGCTGCAGGAGGCGATGCTCATATCACAAAAAAATTAGCTGTATGCTGCGGAAGCTCAAATGCCGGTTCTATTCATTTATTAAACGGTTTATATGATGCACATCGTAATGGGTGCCCGGTTTTGTGTATTGCGACATCTAACAATCAAACAACTTTAGGACCTCAAAACAATACATTTGCGATGCTTCAGGCATTTAGTGATTGTAGCTGTTTTTGTGAAGTTATTCAAACCCCTTCTGAAATAGAAAGAGTTTTAGGTATGGCAATGCAAGCAGCCTTAAGTCTTAATGGAGTCGCTGTAATAGTTATACCGGAAAACATCTATAGTCAAACAACCGAATTTGATACTATCAGGCTCTATCCGCATCTCAATAAAGGCATTACAATTCCATCTGAATATGAATTAAAAGAAATTGCTGATAAAATCAATGATTCTTCACGCATTGTCATTTATGGAGGAGCGGGTTGCCTGGATGCACATAATGAAGTGATGACATTTGCAAAAAAAATAAAAGCAGCTGTAGGATGGGCATATCGTGGAAAAGAAGCATTAGATTTTGATAATCCATATCCAATTGGCATGAATGGATTGTTAGGAGATCAATCCTGCCTTCATGCACTGGATGAATGTGATCTTCTACTATTATTGGGTACTGATTTTGCTTTTTCTCAATTCTATCCGGAGGATACTGCGATAATACAAATTGATATCAAAGGAGATAATTTAGGCAAACGCCATACTATCGACTTTGGTGTAATTGGAGATATAAAACCAACAATTATAGCCCTCATTGGAATGGTTGACGAAAAAAGCAATGACATTTTCGCTAAAGAAAGCTCAAGTCTTTATCAGAATGTTCGGAAACATTATGCACATATAGCCAAGCAAAATAATGATGAGTTAAACAGTATATATCCGGAGTATTTAAGTAATATGCTGAATCAATTAATTAGTAAAGATGCTATTATTGTTTCCGATGTAGGAACGCCATGGGCATATATGGCAAAGTATATTGACACTCTGGGCAGTCGACGCTTATATCATTCGAGCTTACATGGCACTATGGCTAATGCACTACCATCTTCAATTGGACTTCAAGCTGCATCTCCTGACAAACAAGTTGTAGCAATGTGTGGAGATGGAGGTTTTTCAATGCTTATGGGTGAACTCTTAACTATTAAACAAGAAAAACTACCTGTTAAAATTATCATCTTTAACAATCATCGACTAGATTTTGTAGCTTTAGAAATGAAAACAGAAGGTTTAATAGATTCTTTCACAGAGCTTAAAAATCCTTCTTTTGCTGAATTTGCAGAATCGATACATATAAAAGGAATACATGTTGCCCATCCGAATGCATTAGAAAGTGCAATAAAAGAAGCATTTGATTATGATGGTCCTGCTGTCGTAGATGTTAATGTTAATCCAAATTCATTGTTAATGCCTCCGGAGATAACCTTAGATATGATGTATAAGTTCTCAAAATATATGTGGAAAGCTTTTTTACATGGACAATCAAAAACAATATGGGAAACATTAAAAATTAATTTCCCACGTCAAATATGAGCAAATATTATATGTTGGTATCATTTTTCTGAAAATTTTTGTCATTTTTTCTCGTAATATAAAAATATTTACTTTCTTTGCGATAGATAAGTCTTGAGAGTTATTTTTCAGACTTACCAAAACGGTATATCATTCGATATAAAATATAACACATGGTATTTAATTTGGTGTGTGTTTTTTTTAAATTTGTGGTATCATGGCTTAAACCCTTCGAAGTGATTCGAAGGGTTTATTTATTT
>JBOFIZ010000232.1:0-2189 GCA_051650425.1 Bacteroidales bacterium | reverse complement strand
CTACGTATGTAAAATATTTTTCATACGTAGCAAAATCGAGACCCGTACGTTAATTCAAAAATTAAATACGTATTTCACCTGATCAATATACGTATTTCGTAATCTCCATATACGTATCTGATCAATACCAAATACGTATTTCAACGACAACATATACGTATATTGTATCGTCCTGAATTTAGTTGACAGTTTTGGCAATAAAACTAATTACAGTTTACATATTTTAGAAAAATCCTAATATTGGTTGTCACTTAATTTGATTTTCTAAAATCAGGGTACAATTTCCACCTCATATGAATTAAGGTTAACTTCTTATGTCTTATTATGAAATACGTTGACACAAAATGAGGAAAACGAAGTAATTTGGAAAGAAAAACAAAGGTATTTGCTATATAAAACAAAGGCATTTGGTAATCATCAAATGCCTTTGTCTTATAATTGCCCCTATTTTGAGTAAGTATATCTCCCATATTCTAAAGAGTAAGCGAATATATTAAATCTCTGTCTGATGCGATGACAAGCAGAGAAATAAATAAGATTATAGATTCTCCAGCCAGAAGTAGAAAATAAGTAGAAATACTGATATTATCGAGACTTTAATATTCACATTACAAGCTTTCAAGAAATCCTTATGAGTTAACTCTCTGCTATTACTTCCGATAAATGGTTTCTCAACAATTGTTCCATGATATACATTAGGTCCTCCGAATTTGCAATCTAAAATACCCGCCAGGGCCGATTCCGGATATCCTGAATTTGGACTTGCATGAGCAGAACCGTAAGTGTATATAAATCGTATTCCCTTCATACTCCCCGAGACAATAATCATTAACAAAGCCGTAAGACGTGCAGGTATCAGGTTAGCTAAATCATCTGATTTTGCAGAAACAAATCCGAAAGACTTGTAACGCTCATTTTTGTAACCGACCATTGAATCAAGTGTATTTATCATTTTATAAGTCATCATTCCCGGAATACCTGCTACTCCATAGTAAAAAAGTGGAGCTACAACCCCGTCACTCAAATTCTCTGATAATGTTTCCAATGTCGCAATACGTATTTGTGAGGCCGATAAATGAGCCGTATCCCTACCGACGATCCAGCTTAGCTGTTCACGCGCACCCGGCAAATCATTATCTAACAATTTCTTTTCGACCTTCCAGGCTTCATCCAGAAGAGATCGACTACTTAATCCGTAGAAGAAAAAGACAGATGATACGACATAATATATCAAATCAACCTGTTTACTCGCTTTTATCAAAAATGTAAAAAACAGAAAAACACCACTAATTAAAAGGAGGGCCATAAAGGCACCTTTCATTTTTCTGTATTTTCCTTTATTCAGATGTCTCTCAAAGAAACTTATTAAGGATCCGAAAAGGCGAATGGGATGTGGTAAAGAATAAGGATCACCAATTATTCCATCCAGAAGACTTCCTGCTATAACAGGAATAATCATATAAAATTCAGCATTCATCAACGTCCTGTTTGTGTTCTTTTTAATTGCATAATTTCATGAAGTGCATCAATCAGTTTTAAATTTACATGGTGAGACTGTGCAGCTATACGAATATGATTTATCGTCAAACCTCTGAAATTCGAAGCATCACGAATAAGGATTCCATATTTATCTATCAATATTTGCTTGCATTCTGACGCTGTTATATCAGCTAATTCACATAAAAAGAAATTACATAATGAAGGATGTACTTTAATTCCGTCAATAGCATCCAGGCTCTTTTGAAGAAAGACAGACTCCTCCTGCAAAACTGTAAGCGAGGGATGCAAACGATCATAATTTTTCATGATATAGCAACCTGCTTCAAGAGCCAAAGCATTAACGGTCCACGGTGGACGCATCTCAGCCAAACGTGTAATTAAGGATGGATGTGCAATAATATATCCTAACCTTAAGCCGGGAATGGCAAAAGCTTTTGTCAGAGAATGTACCGTTATCAGATTTGCATGAATATGCCCCCGCAAAGAGGTGGATAACGGACTACATAAATGTGTGTAAGCTTCATCCACGATCAGATGTGTATGCGCAGACCTCTGACAATAGTCATCTATTTTTGAACGGGAAAGAAAGGTTCCGTCCGGATTATTCGGATTTCCCAGCCAAACCGTATTATACGCGGCGATCGTTTCTGAATCAAACTCCTTAAGCGGATGAAAAGACAACTTGTGAT
>JBOFIZ010000231.1:0-1111 GCA_051650425.1 Bacteroidales bacterium | reverse complement strand
GCTTTATTCTGATTGTAGCTGCGTTGTTTTCGTCTGACATCCAGATCCAGTTGCAGTTTCTCAGTTCGGTTATTCAGCTTATCCTGTTCCATCGCAACTTGTGTGTTTCGCAGGAAATTTTGTTTTTCGGCCAGTTCGGCTTCACTGTTCAGTATTGATAAATCGAGATTTGAATTACTGAGTCGAACGATTGGCTGACCTTTCTTGACTTGTACACCTTCTTCGACCAATATCTCTTCGACAATTCCTCCTTCAAGCGGGCTTAACTGAATAATTGCCAAAGGTTGTACTTGTCCGTCAACTCGTATGAAGTCATTAAAGACATCGTTCGTCACCTGCTGCGCAATGATTGCTTTCCGATCTACCCGCAATGTCGATTGATGATTTCCGAAAACCGACCAGCAAATCAATGCCAAAAGCACTGTTGCTCCGATTATATAAGGCAGATGCTTTTTCTGAATTCCTTTTTTAGGTTCTATCTTTATATCCATGATCTATTATTTTCTTATTAATGGTTTACCGTCATAATAGTTAGCAATACGCTTTTTCATCATGAAGTTGAGTTCCGTTTGTAGCTTGTTTATTCGGGATTGCAACAGATTATTGGCACTGACCTGTAAATCATAAATACTCAACAGACCTTTCTCATACTTTTTTACAGTGACATCGTAGGCCAACTCATCTGCCTGCACTTTCTTCGTTATCTGAATCAATTCTTTTTGCAATCCTTCGCAGTCATTCAACAGCTTATCTATCTCCACCTGCAAACTTCGCTCAGCTTCTTCGTATTCTTCGTTGGCTATTCTTCGTTGATTCTTTGCTTTTTGCAAAGCCGAACTACGGGAAAAACCATTAAAGAGCGGAATATTAAGTGTGACACCGATCCATTCTCCGAGATTGTTCTTGAACTGAGATCCGAAAGAAGGAATATCAGCCTCACTCTTCATATTTTCAAAATAACGGGTACTGATCCCTCCGTTCAGATTAATGGACGGAATGAGTTTTGCGCGGTTGATTATAATCTGTCGCTCAGCCTGCTTAAGCCGTAACGCATATAGTTGTGTTTGCGGAGTCCATGCTTTAGCCCGGTTAAACAGATTATCTTTATCGA
>JBOFIZ010000230.1:0-3185 GCA_051650425.1 Bacteroidales bacterium | reverse complement strand
GTAATGGACGGACAACCTGAAAAGCTTTCAACAGAGACTTCTAAACTGATTGATCATTATATCTATCAGGCATATTGGGAAAGTTCTACAGGAGCGGTAATGTCAAAGATTAATCGTACACATTTAGATGAATGGGAGCGTAAAACGATTATTACAGTAGAGTTTGAACGTTTCTGGAGAACGGGAGGTAATCCGTATTATAAAAGCTCGGCTCGTCCGGAGCTTAATAATGCTTCTTGCGTGCAATTACTCGATTATGCAACAATGGATCTGAAAAGTGGAAAACGTATCGGAGGTATTGGTACTTATCATATGGAGTATGATCATCCGAATGATCCGAATTATAAATGGTTAAGAATGGCATTGTATTATGGGAATCAATTATATCCCGGTAATTTTATAAACTAACAATTACATGAAACGAATATATATTTATCTATTAGCTTTCCTCTCACTGGCAAGTTGTCAGAATGAGTTGTACAATGATCCTCAGGATGAGTTTCAGACGAAGCAAGGCGTTTATTTTGTCAATAAAGGGACTGTTCAGAAATTTGTTGAGGAGAATAAGAATGTCGATATCACAGATCTTTCGATTGGTTTAGCGCGCAAAGATGCTAAGCCCGTAAAGGTTGTGTTTAGTGCGGGCAGTCAGGAACAGCTTGATGCATACAATAAAAAAAATGGAACAAACTATATTTTGTTGCCGGAAGGAATGTATGATCTCAAAAAAGAGCTGATCATAGATCCGTTGTATACTACTGCAGCAGTACCTCTGAAATTGAAAAATGTACAATTCTCACCCAAAGGGAGCTATGCTTTACCGATCCGCCTTGCTCAAAGTGATGCCAGTGTAATCGGAGGACAAACAGATGCATTAGTCGTTTTGGAACAAAAAATAGTAACGAAGTCATTACGTATGAATGGTGGTTATGCCAGTGATGCAGAGATGTTCCCGAAAGACTTTAAGGTGCCGGCATGGACACTGGAGGTCATGATCAACCGTGCAAATTATTCGTCTAACAATCGTGCAGTTGTCTGGACACAACGCCCTGCGGGTTCTTCTGCACTGAACGAAATCTTTACTCGTTTTGGTGATGTTACGATTAAACCAAATCAGTTACAGATCAAGACAGGTGGTTCTCAAATAGATATTCCTGCAGATAAGTATTCTGCAATGCCAAATCAATGGTATATGCTTTCATTTGTATATGATGGAAAACTTACCTATGTATATGTAAATGGAATTTTGGTTGCACAACGCGAAATACGTACAGGTGAGTATGATGTTACAGGTATCAGTATTGGTAATGCCAATGAGCTGATCCGCGAAGTACGCTTTTATAAAGTAGCACGTACACCACAGCAAATTGCATCAAATGTGTGGAAAACGATTGATTATACAGATGATAATCTTCTTCTTTATTTCCCGATGAACGGAAAAAAATACAATCATGAAACGGGTAAGATTGAAGAAGATGATTCGATGATTTGGGATTGGAGTAAAAGTGCTAAGCACTTAAAGAAACCCGCAGAATCTGTCTTTGATGATAATGGCGGTAACGGTTTTGTCTTCCCGCCTGAATCCGGGATCTAATGTAGAGCAATCGATTTATTAGTTTGGGTTATTGAGTATTCAATTCGGGGGAGACTGCCTGTAGTTATACAGGCAGTCTCTTTCGTTTATTTCTGTTCTCAATAGATAAATACCGATAAATATTTCTGTATTCCTGATTTTCAGAAAACTATAAGCAGCTATCTCTTGTTAACATTCAATATTTATCTAAAGCTTAGAATAAATAGCTGTTAGAATCAGATTTCATGAATGAATGATTTTCTGATCAGATATCGGGAGTCATTCTTAATTTCAAAAATGTATTACGATGGATTTTCAAACTCCTAAAAAAGTAGGTGGCGCAATACCTCAGGACGTAGTAGGTAAAGCCGGAAAGAACGCAATATTTATTGTCTATAAATTATTAGATAAACCGGAGACAATAGATGCTCTTAAAGATGTATGTGGCAATTTCTCAGGTTTAATTCGCAGTATGCAAAATCGTTTCCCTGAGGGAGGATTCAGTGCTGTAGTCGGATTTGGTGCACAGGCATGGAATAAGTATTTTTCAGAATTGGGAAACCCCAAAGAGCTTACGCCGTTTGAAGAGATAAAAGGAGCTAAATATACGGCAGTATCAACCCCCGGAGATTTATTTTTTCATATTCGGGCAAATGAAATGGGATTGTGTCATGAGTTTGCATCTATAATTGATATGAAACTCAATGGTGTTGTTGAGTCTGTTGACGAAACGCATGGATTCAGATATCTCGATGGGAAAGCAATTATAGGATTTGTTGATGGTACAGAGAATCCTGCTATTGATCTGGATCCGTATTTCTTCGGTGTAATCGGAGAGGAAGATGCTCCGTTTGCAGGTGGTAGCTATATATTTGTGCAAAAATACATCCATGATATGAAGAGCTGGAACGCTACATCGGTAGATGAGCAAGAGAAAGTTATTGGACGTCATAAGTACAACGATGTTGAGCTGTCGGATGCTGAGAAACCTGCAAATGCACATAATGCAGTCACCAATATTCAGGATGAGGAAGGAAATGACTTGAAAATTATTCGTGGTAATATGCCCTTTTCAAATACCTCACGGGGTGAATACGGAACCTATTTTATAGGTTATGCATCGACTTTCAGTACGACTCGTAAAATGTTGGAGAATATGTTTATAGGTTCTCCTGAAGGCAATACCGATCGTCTGCTGGATTTCAGTACAGCTGTTACAGGTACATTATTCTTTGCACCATCCTATGACTTACTGAATAAAATCGGAGAATAATCTCCCGAATGTAATCTAATAGAAATCGCAATCGGATATTTAATATAACCGATTGCGATTTTTATTAGATATGAATGGGGATTTTATAAACACAGAGCCGTATTAGTAATTGAGAAAAAGATGCTTCATCGCTTTTTCTTCCTGATTGATCCGTATAAATAGACTGATCAGATAAACAGGTAAAATAATGATCATAGTAATCCATGCATGGCAAAGTAAACCTATGCCGATTAACTCCGGTATAATATTCAGGAAATAGTTAGGGTGTTTGACGTATCTGAATAAAAAGGATTGATTAATCTCATGTTCTTTTGCTATATATAACTTAACAGTCCATAC
>JBOFIZ010000229.1:0-2637 GCA_051650425.1 Bacteroidales bacterium | reverse complement strand
ATTTGTAATTTAATTTGTCCAGCAACTTCTTTAGCCATTGTTTTCTAAATTTACGTTTGACAATCAGAAGGCAATATTATGCCTCTTTTTCAACTTGTAAAAAACCAAGCTCGAGCGGAGTTTTTCGCCCGAAAATCTTGACCATAACCTTTAGCTTCTTTTTCTCAGTACTTACTTCTTCAATAATACCCGAAAAACCAGTAAACGGTCCATGATTAACCTTAACCACTTCTCCGACCTCAAAAGTCAGATCAATGTCACCTTCTGCACTCTGCAGGTCATCTACTATTCCAAGAATACGATTAACCTCAGATTGTCTTAAAGGAACCGGTTTATCATTACCGCCCAAAAATCCGATTACATTAGGGATATTACGAAGTCTGTGAGTCATCTCTCCAACAAGAATAGCTTCGATCAATACATAACCAGGATAAAGATTCTTTTCAGTCGCAACCTTTTTCCCATTACGTAAATGATAAACTTTCTCGGTTGGAATCAATACCTGAGAGACATAGTTTTTCATATCTGTGTTTCTGATTTCAGCGTCCAGATACTCCTTAACTTTGCCTTCCTTACCGCTAATGGCACGCAATACATACCATTCTTTCTTAAGTTCAGACATTGTAAACCTCCAGATTAAAATACTTCAGTGTAGAAAATTCGCATAACATTTTCAAAAACCGAGTCCATTGCGAGGATCACAAGTGCAATCAGGAGGGAAGCAAACATTACAACAACTGCACTACTGGAAAGCTCGGATTTTGTTGGCCAAGATACCTTATAAACGAGTTCGTTATAAGACTCTTTAATATAAGCAATTATCTTTTTCATCATCTTAGCGATTTGCACGGGTTGAGAGACTCGAACTCCCGACACTCGGTTTTGGAGACCGATGCTCTACCAACTGAGCTAAACCCGTAAGTTAGTTGGCTCCTTTTACAGAGCCAACTGTTGGTAATATATTTTTATTACTCAATAATTTCTGTGATTTGACCTGCACCAACTGTACGACCACCTTCACGGATAGCGAATTGTAGACCTAAGTCACAAGCTACTGGATAGATAAGTTCTACGTCGATTGTCAAGTTGTCACCTGGCATAACCATCTCAGTTCCTTCTGGAAGAGTGATCTCACCAGTTACGTCCAAAGTACGTAAGTAGAATTGTGGACGGTATCTGTTATGGAATGGAGTGTGACGACCACCTTCTTCTTTTTTCAAGATATAAACTTGAGCTTTGAATTTAGTGTGAGGTTTCACCTGACCTGGGTGACACATAACCATACCACGTTTGATTTCGTTTTTGTCAATACCACGAAGTAATAGACCAACGTTATCACCAGCTTCACCTCTGTCAAGAATTTTACGGAACATCTCAACACCAGTTACAACTGATTTTTTAGCTTCAGCACCAAGACCGATGATTTGAACCTCGTCACCAGTTTTGATAACACCTGATTCAATACGACCTGTAGCAACTGTACCACGACCTGTGATTGAGAACACGTCCTCGATAGGCATCAAGAATGGTTTGTCAATAGCACGTGGAGGAAGTTCGATCCATGTATCAACATGGTTCATAAGTTCCATTAATTTATCTTCCCACTCAGCAACACCGTTAAGTGCACCTAGTGCAGAACCGCGGATAACTGGAGTATTGTCACCGTCGAATTTGTAGAATGAAAGAAGATCTCTCATTTCCATTTCAACTAATTCCAACATCTCTTCGTCATCAACCATGTCACATTTGTTCATGAAAACAACGATTCTAGGAACGTTTACCTGACGAGCAAGTAGGATGTGCTCACGAGTTTGAGGCATAGGACCATCAGTTGCAGCAACTACGATGATCGCACCGTCCATCTGCGCAGCACCAGTAACCATGTTTTTAACGTAGTCAGCGTGACCTGGACAGTCAACGTGTGCATAGTGACGAGCTTCTGTTTCGTACTCTACGTGTGCAGTATTAATTGTGATACCACGCTCTTTTTCTTCCGGAGCGTTAT
This sequence comes from Bacteroidales bacterium, assembly GCA_051650425.1. Classification (GTDB taxonomy): domain Bacteria; phylum Bacteroidota; class Bacteroidia; order Bacteroidales; family UBA7332; genus UBA7332. The sequence goes on along the minus strand of JBOFIZ010000229.1, from coordinate 632 downwards.
CAATTTGATCGAATGATTTTGTTTCACAAAAACCTTTCTTCGCTAATACAGTTGTAATAGCTGCAGTTAACGTAGTTTTACCGTGGTCAACGTGACCGATAGTACCGATGTTAACGTGTGGTTTTGACCGTTGAAATACTTCTTTAGCCATAGTTTGTATGTTTAATTAAATGATTAACCTATATCATGTAATTGTGAGCCTATGACGGGACTTGAACCCGTGACCTCTTCCTTACCAAGGAAGTGCTCTACCGCTGAGCTACATGGGCGAAGAAAAAAAAGTGAGCGGGAGACGGGGCTCAAACCCGCGACCCTCAGCTTGGAAGGCTGATGCTCTATCAACTGAGCTACTCCCGCATTTAATTTACCTCGTGTTAAACACTCAAAACGGCGTGGGCGAAGAAGGATTCGAACCTCCGAAGACATAAGTCAGCAGATTTACAGTCTGCCCCATTTGGCCGCTCTGGAATTCGCCCTGAAATTTTGAGCCTCTTGTCGGATTCGAACCAACGACCCCGAGATTACAAATCACGTGCTCTGGCCAACTGAGCTAAAGAGGCTTGTTCGCCTCACTTGTATCAGTGAAGCGAGTGCAAAATTAGAGGTTTTTTTTAATTCTGCAAATATCTAAG
>JBOFIZ010000228.1:0-12272 GCA_051650425.1 Bacteroidales bacterium | reverse complement strand
TCGCCTTTTTATATGCTTTTACATATCCTTACTTCTATGCAGTTGTTCAAACAAAAAGAACACCTTGCTGAGTCGTGCATATAATGAGATGACTACCCGATATAATATTTATCATAATGCTCATGAAGCTTTCCTGAATGACTTAAAAGCACTGGAGGATCAGTTTCAGGACGATTATACGAGCCTTTTGCCTCCCCACCCTGTCTATGAGCTGGCTAAAGATGATTTTTCTTCGGGTATGGCAGGATTTGATGTTACTATCGGGAAATGTACCAAAGCAATTCAGGAACATTCAATCCGCACTTTGCCCAAAAGGGGAAAATACAGTTTACGAAGAGTTCGTGAGCAGGCTAAAATAGAAGAGTTCAATCCTTTTATGCATCATGTCTGGCTGTTGATGGGCGAAGCTCAGTTCTATAAAGGGAATTTATTATCAGCTTTATCGACTTTCAATTATATTTCCCGTCATTTCAGAAACAGACCTGAGGCAATACTTCGGGCACGCCTCTGGGTGATTCGCTCCTATCTGGCTATGGGATGGACATTTGATGCAGAAAGCTTACTTCCATTGATAAAAGGAGTGGAAGTTCCTGTGTCTCTGGAACATTTATACAACACGGTTTTCTTTGAACTGACTTTACAGAAACAACAGTATCAGGAAGCCCTTACTTATCTGCAAAAAACCATACCCCGAACGAAGAATAAGACTCAAAAGCATCGTCTGATTTTCCTGGAGTCGCAACTTTATACCCTGACCGGAAACGAAGATAAAGCAAATAAGGCTTTGGCTCATCTGATCCGAAGAGATCCTTCTTATGCCGGGGCTAAACCCGAAGTATTAAACAAAAAATCAGAGCAAACACAAAAGTCTGAAACATCATTAAACAAAATGGCTTATTCTTCTTCTCCTGCTAAAACTATGCATGAGGAACAAACTTATGCTGATACATACAAGTTGTTTAAAAAGGGGGAAATGGAAAAAGTAAGAACAAAATATCGGGCTTTTATAGCTGGCAATCCTTCGGAAAAGCTCCTCCCTAAATTTATGTTTCTCAATGCCATTGCGACACTTTCTGAAGGTGACATTGCTTCTTTCACAACCGAGCTGAAGAGTCTGGTCGATAAATACCCCAAGGATGACGTTAGCGAAATTGCAGAGAATATTATCCGTGGCATTAACGAGGGAAGACAACTTAACACACATGCCTTTTATCAAAATAATGAATTGAGAACAGACAAAAAAACAAATGATAACGCTGACTCTTTAGTCCCCGATATACCGGAGTTCGAAGACAATCCTTTCTCACCTCATCAGATCGTATTTGTTATACCAAAGGATCAATCCTGTAAGAACGAACTGATTTATCGCATTGCCAGATTTAATTTCAGTAACTTTGTTGTGCGTGAATATGATATAGAGTCTAAAGAGACGGATGCTGCATTGTACATAATTGTTCGTGGTTTTAAAGGGCTTGAAGAGTTGCTATTCTATGAAAACCGCTTACACAGGGATTTTGAGTTTATGAAACGACTCAATAAAGCTGTTGAATTGATTCCAATATCTAACTATAATTTTGAGTTACTGCTGAAAGAGAAATCCCGGGAACGCTATTTCGAATTTTACAATAACCTGAAGATAAAGTATGAGCATAATAAGAGCAATTCATTATTGCACTAACGGTCTTTGAGTCATTGCTCAATGATCATGCAAAACATCAAAAAAAGCTAAAACGCATTACATAAAAAAAATCAAAGCAGTTTCTTTTATCTTTGCAGTAAATAATAATTTTCGGGATTATCTCTAGTAATTATTATTTTACAATGCAGGTTATAAAAGCAACAATATCGAATAAATTTCAGAAATCTATATGGAACTAAAAATTAATAATTTGGATGCAATTCACGATACAGCTCGTGAGTTTATCCGTGAGATGGGTGATTCAACTGTTTTTGCTTTTCATGGTGAAATGGGAGCCGGCAAAACAACTTTCATTAAAGCGTTATGTGAAGTATTAGGTGTAGAGGATGTTATTAATAGTCCGACGTTTGCGATTATTAATGAATACAGATCCGATCTTACAGGTGAATTGATTTATCATTTCGATTTCTACCGAATCAATAAGATTGAAGAAGCTTATGATTTCGGTTATGAAGATTATTTCTTCAGCGGTTCACTTTGCTTCATCGAATGGCCTGAGAAGGTAGAAGAGCTTCTGCCGGGTGATGTGGTAGATGTGTACATTTCGGAGAATGAAGATGGTACCCGTTCTATTAAATGGAACTAAAAAAAAGGATGTCGGCTGACATCCTTTTTTTAGTTTATTATTGGGCCTGTTCATTATTGTCCTCCTCCGGTGCTGCATACTCAATCTCTCCTTTATCCTCAAAATACTGATAAAGCTTATCGTAAAACGGATGAGCTGTTAAGGTATCTGCATCGCCCAGAACAAAGAGTTTCATTCTGGCACGTGTGATCGCAACATTCATTCGTCTCAGATCCGATAAGAATCCAATATTTCCATTATCATTGGCACGAACCAGGCTGATAAAAATCACATCACGCTCCTGTCCCTGAAAGCCGTCAACCGTATTGATCGTTATATATTTACGCAGCGGTCTGAGAAGCGGGATCTGTTTGATCCGCTTTCTGAGATAATATACCTGAGCCTTGTAAGGAGATATTATCCCGAAATCGATTCGTTCATTCAGAATACGTTCCCTCCCTATATTGCCGACATAGCTAATCAACTGTTTAATCAACTGCTCCGCCTCTTCTTTATTCAGGCGGCTCTTGCCTGAGAATCCGCTTTCTTCTTTTACATCTAAACGGGATGTATTGATCCAGACAAGCGGTGTGTCCCACGACAGAACACTCCGGTATTTCACATCAGTATGCGCTTCCAGTTGACCTTTATAGAAATAATCGGACGAAAATTGCATAATATCCTGATGCATCCGGTATTGTATTTTCAGCAATGAACAAACCTCCGGTTTTCTCTCTGCTATTTTCTGCATCAACGTTTCAGCCAATCCTTTCCTGGCAGCCTCGAAACATTTAATCGTCGGAGGCAACTGACAGTGATCTCCTGCAAAGATCACACGCTCAGCCTTACTAACAGGAACCCAGCAGGCTGCCTCTAATGCCTGAGCAGCCTCATCGATAAACAAAGTAGAGAACTTACGATGATTCAATACCCGGTTATTAGCTCCGATCAGCGTTGAAGCAATAACTCTTGCTTCAGAAAAGATGGCTTGCTCTATGGCAATCTCTAATTCGGTAGCACGACTACGGAGCTTATTCAAGCGATTGCGTAAAGCTTCTCTGTTCTCTCCCGACTTTCGGAATCCCTTACTGACTTCACGAATCATCTTACGAATACTCCATAACTCGGAATAATGGGGATGAGATTCAAATTGTCTCTCGTAGGTGAATGACAACATCTTATCGTTTACTCTCGAAGGATTACCGATACGTAAGACATTTACGCCCCGATCTACCAGCTTCTCACAAATCCAGTCAACAGCAGTGTTACTTTGAGCACAAACCATAACCTGACTCTCTCTGTGTAAGGTTTCATAAATAGCTTCGACCAGCGTTGTTGTTTTACCTGTACCCGGAGGTCCATGAATAATAGCTGTTTCTTTCGCATTAAGGACTTTATTCACGGCTTCGTCCTGACTGATATTCAACCAGGGGAAACGTATAGGAAAAGATTCGCGAAAGGATGCAGGTTTATTACCCAACAGCACATCCCGCAGGAAAGCTAACCGACTATCCTTGGCAGTAGCCACCTGAGCCAGAGCCGCAAACATTGTTTTATAGGATGTTTCATCAAAATACAACTGAACGCCTAATTCTGTTGTTTGGTTTAATTGAGCTAAAGCCTGAGTATGTGGCAGAACAACCATCATTCTGTTTTCATCCACATAACTTACCTGTGCCGTAAAATCAAGATATACGGGTTTATTATTCTTATCCTTGATAAAGAAGCGTAATGGCTTTCCCGGATCAAAGTCATGATCAATTTCACGTAAGTCTAATTTTTCAATTTCAAGTATATATTGATTAATCGAATTGTGATAGCTTCGTCCTAACTGAATGGGATACCAACAGCTACCTCGTTCTACATTACTCAAAACATTGGATTGTCTGGTTTGCTCCTCATATTGTTCCTTCTCGTAATTATATTCTAATTGCAGAAGATCATAAGTTTCCTGAAGCTCAGTTATCGGGTTTGTCTGTTTTCTCATTTTTAGAATCTCTTATCTGGAATAGATTCAGCAAAGATAGAGAATAAAAAAAGAAAGAGATGTCCCGATAATTCGAAAACATCTCTTTCTGTCCACTTTTAAAATAAATGTATAATTATTTAACCCTCAAGCCTAAATCTCTTTTTTAATAGAGAGGATCTACTTATCTCAAGCAGATCCCCTTTCTAATTACCTCTTAATAACCCAGATATTAATATTGTATTTAAATATTAGGAACGTCTTTATCCCACCATACGTGAGTCCCGATATCATCTTTTCCACCTAAATAAGTATCTACTGCTTCTTGTACAAACACAGCATTTACTTCGTACTGAGACTGAGGAATACCGGCTTTACGTGCGTTATTCACAATTTTCGGACCATATCCAACAGTTATCTGTGGTTGGAAATAAGTCATATATGGAGGAAGTTGTCTCGGATAACCTGTTCTTCTGTATTCACTCCATGCAACTGAAGATCCGCCGGGGAACATTGCAATCCATTTCTGAGTGATGATTTTCTCCAATTTAGATTCGCTATCCGTTGCATCCGCAAACTTCGGCGTTACTTTCGAAGCAGCTTCTACATTCTTAGCGATATCCTGATTGATTGAAGTCCAGTTTTTAGGTTTTGCTTGCGAATTCTGATAAGCAGTGATCGCAGCTTCATCCTCAATACCATATTGCTTCATGGAAAGTTCAATTCCTTTATTATAAGCTGTCGCCACATCACCGGATCCGGAATAACCTCTAAGTGCCGCTTCGGCTCTTAAGAACCACGATTCGGCAGCATTCATCAAGAATATCGGAGATGTCTGATAAGTTGCACCTGCCGGGAATGATGTGCCAAGTCCTGAGTAAAGAGTTCCTGAATTTTGATTAAATTCCGAACCTACACGGATACCTCTGTAACCTCCTTCTTTATGCTCCGAGAAGAATTTAGGCAGACGAGGATCATCATATCCAACTAATATACTCTCCATATCAGCGCTCATACGTGTATCTCCCCACACTTGTGCAAGTACGTTCAGACCATTGATATAAGCACCTGTATATCCTGCATTCTGTGTATTATCTTCAATCATTCCGAATGGATGATTCAGTGCTTTCTCAGCCTGTGTTTTAGCTAAGTCGGGATTTACCTTAACCACACGCAAAGCCAATCTTAAACGAAGCGTATTTGATAGCTTTTGCCATTTCGCAATATCTCCCTGATAAAACAAATCTTTAGATGCCGCATCCTGGCTGCTTTGAGCATTAGCCAATAACTCCTGAGCCTGATCTAACTCATCAAAGAACATCGAATATACTTGTTCTGCACCATCATAAGTAGGCACTGATTGCCCGAAAGAAGAGTAAGGTAAAATACCATACATATCTACTGTACGTTCAGAAGCCAGAATTTGTGTCAACAGCCCCATTGCCATTACACCTTTATCTACCGGACTCTTAGATGACTGCTCATAGCTTTTTTTCATGTAGAATACCTGCGACATTGTTTTATTCCAATAGTCCAGCATATATCCGTTCCAGTTGTCAACCAGGTCATAGGTCTGATTATTATAACCTCCCAGGAAGTTAGTCCCGGAACAAAGATAACCGGCCCAGATATCAACGTTCAGATTTGACTGAACCTGTAGAACCCATGCCGCAATCGGATATGGTCCCGAATCATCCGGATAAATAGCCCGCTGAGCTAAAGTCAGGTAGTTAATTGCGGGATCAAGCTCTGTATCTACCAAACCGGACGAAACCCCCGATTTATCTGTATCAATATCTTCGAACTTATCAGTACAGCCAACCATAGCCATACATAATAATGACATATATATATACTTTTTCATGATAATCTTATATTGTTGTGTTTATCTTTAGAATGCTACATTCACACTGAAACCAAAACTACGCGTTGCAGGTAAAGCATAAGTTTCAACTCCTGACATTAAATTGTCTGTAAAAGAAGAAATCTCAGAATCTACCGGTGCAGGTTTGTAGAAATAGAATAAGTTACGACCGATTAAGGAAACTCTTAATTGTTGGATCGGAGTTGATTTAAACCATTCCTGAGGTAAATCATAACCTACCACCAACTCTCTTAAGCGTACTGTTGTAGCATCATAAACATATTCACCCCAGGCTCCGTTTTTACCACCTACTAATTTATAATAAGCAATTGGAGAGAAGGTATTACCATCAATCTTAACGCCACCTGCATTTCTAGCATCAGCTGTTCTCTGGCTATTCCCTGAGTAATCAAGCATTGATTCAGTCAAAGAAATTACCTCGCCTCCGAAACGTCCGTCAATCAGGAATGATAAGTTAAGACCTTTCCAGGAGAAAGAGTTATTCCAGCTTAGCATATAATCCGGATTCGGATTTCCTACATATTCCTTCGTTTTTGAAAGTGTAGGTTCGGATCCAACCACTTGTCCATCCACATATTTATCTTTCAGGATAAGTTTACCATCATTATCTCTGGCTAGTTTATAAGCATACATATCACCCAGGCTACCTCCTACCATCACGCGAGATACGAAACGGCCTTTATCATCGGTAGATATATCAAACTGAGGAGCACCTTCATGAAGTTTCTTTACCTTATTCTTGTTATGTGAGAAGTTCACAGTTGATACCCAATTCACTTCACCCAACTTAGGAGCAACACTGACAGACGCTTCAAATCCGGTATTCTGTATATCACCACCATTAACCCAGTAAAAGTTCATACCACTACCAAGAGGAGCAAGAATCTTGAATAACTGGTTCGTTGTGTTGGTTCTATAATAAGTAAAGTCAAAACGAAGTAAATTTTCCCATAACCCTAAATCAGCACCGATCTCAAACGATTTCGTTAACTCAGGTTTCAAAGATTCACCCGGTCTTACAATTACATCCGGATTGATCAAACCACCGTCTGTACCTACTCTACTTACAACCTTTGTAATGAATGGAGGAAGTTCAGCACCTACTTCAGTGTAAGAAGTACGAACTTTAAACATGTTGATTGTTTCCTTATTTACAGGTAGTAATTCGGAAAGAACTGCAGAAAGACCAACAGAAGGGAAGAAATAACTGTTATTCGAAGCCGGTAGCGAAGAAGCCCAGTCATTACGACCTGTATGAGTTAAGAATAATGCATTATTCCAACCTAATTCTAAGGAATAAAACAAGGATTGAACCTGTTTACGGGAATAAAGATTTTCAATATATCCACCATTCTTAAAGTCTATATTTGATACACTGAAGAAGTTTGGTTGTGAAATATAACCTTTATTACCTGTGTATTTAATACCCTGAGAAGTATAATCGTTTATCGCAGCTCCTAAAATACCGGCAACTCTGAACTTACCAAATTCTTTAGTTGCATTCGCCATAATATCTCCATAATACTGACGCGCACCTGATTCGATATTGATATAGTCACCATTATGCTTCGCGGTGATCAGATTCGTACCCTGATGAAGTTTCGTTTCCATCTTATCATTCGTATCATCGATTGTACCACGAGCTTGCACATAGAACCAGTTAGTAAAGTTATATTTCAATGTTGCAGACATCAACATACGAGATATATTGTTTACATTACGTTCACGATTTGTAATCCAATAAGGATTCTCATAATCTTCTCTTGGTGCAACCGGCCAGTTTTGATAATATCTGTCGGGATTGTACTCTTCATATCCATCCTGACCGATATAGCCCGGTTGTGTACCTCTTAACTCATAATTGCGATAAGGACTCATATCCAAACCTGCATCCATATTATAGAACGACACAAGCGGATTCATATAGATACCCGGAGCAAACGGATTGTTTGTCTTCTGCATCATATAATTCACCTTCATGTCAAGCTCCAGTTTATTATCAAAGAACTTACTGGTCCCGCGAAGATTGAAGTTATTACGATTCATATCATTCCGGTCTACCAATCCTTTAGAATACGTATTCGCATAAGAAGCAAAAACACGGGCAATCTCATTCCCGGCAGTCAGAGTAACACTATTTGTCGTATTTACACCTGTCTGCAAGAAATCCTGATAATTATTCTCTAATCTTCCTGCATTCGATGATTTATCACCCCAGCTCTCGCGGAATGCACCTTCCAGGCCGACATATTCTTTTTGGAATTTCGGTTTATAAGCTGCATGATCGAACGTTGTATTTGTCGAAACTTCAATACGAGCCTTACCTGCCTTACCTGTTTTGGTTGTAATCAAGATAGCACCGTTAGCAGCCTGGTTACCATATAAAGCAGCAGCCGAAGGACCTTTCAGAATTTGCATATCTTCGATATCATCCGGATTAATTGACGATAATCCATCCGCACCTAAAGAAACACCTCCGAAAGCACCCTGATCCGTAGAAGAGTGAGGATTATAATTTGAAACAGGCATACCATCAATAACAATCAATGGAGCACCAGTCCCGTTTAAAGAGTTGTTACCACGTAATACGATTTTATTTGCGGAGCCGGCACCCCCTGAAGATTGCTGAACATTTACGTTCGATATTTTACCGGAAATGGAGTTTGTAAAGTTACCGCTTTTCACCGTAACCAATTCTTTTGTATCAAGCCCCTGAGTTGAATACGTAATAGATCTTACGTTTTTCTTCACACCCATAGCCGTTACAACGACATCTTTAAGATTCTGAGCATTTGTATTTAACTTAACATTATAAGTATCCTCTGCTCCTATCAATATTTCTTTCGGCTGATAACCGACATAAGTAATAATAAGTGTTTGTCCCGGAGCTGCCTTCAACGTAAAATTACCATCAAAATCAGTCACCGTTCCTTCTGTTGTTCCTTTAATAGCTACAGCAGCACTGATCAGAGGCTCTCCTGCCTCATCTAAAACAACCCCTTTGATTGTTTTCTCTTTGCCTTTCTTTACCGGAGCCTGATTTTCTTTATAAATAGTCACATAATTTCCTTTGATCTCGAAATCAACTGACTGATCTTTCAATACTGTCTTCAGAACTTCATCAAATGGTTTATCCTTGGCATCGATTGTTACTTTCACATTGATATTCAATTCATTTTGTTTATACCAGATTGAATATCCCGTTTGTTTCTTCAATGATTCTATAGCTTCGCCGACTGTAAGGTCATTAGCTTTTAGCGATACTTTCTGAGCAGAAACACTCATAGCGCCCATATAAGCACAGCAAAGTAATGCTAAAATTCTTCTCTTAGAATTTAGTCTCATGTTCTAAATAAGATTTGTAAGGTTAAAGGGAAAAATCCCCGAAAAATAATAATTGTTTCTAGAAAGGTTGAGCTATCAAAAAGGTTATCTCATAGGCATACTGTAAGTTAATTGTTATAGATAATTATTTGTTTGTCATTGATTGCATAGCTGAATCTGCCATTGATAGATATAATCTCCATTATTTTCGTAATCGGATCATTCACATTGACCTCCCCATAATAGATTTCATCTAAAAGTTTTTTATCATTTACAATAAAATGAACGGCATAAATACGCTCCAATTGTCTGATTATAAGACTTAGAGGCTTATTATTAAAGACATATTTACCATCTCTCCAATCCTCAGCTCTTCCATCGAATGTTGTCTCGGTAAATTGGCTATCTGATTTATTAAATGAGATCATTTCATTAGCAGCCAAATAATAAGCACTATCAGCATTATCTTTGTATACTTGAACTTTACCCTCTGCTACCTGAACTTCGACCGTATTTTCGTCATTATACGCCTTAACGTTAAACTCGGTTCCTAATACCTTTACATCAATATCTTCTGTATTGACAACAAATGGTAAATCTTTGTTTTTAGCAACCTTAAAATAGGCCTCACCTTTCAAGTTAATGGATCGGTTTTTACGATTAAAATCATCCGGATACGATATGACCGTATTCGCATTTAACCAGATTTGAGTTCCATCAGCTAAAGTAAGTTGAGCTCTCTCACCTTCATTTACTGTAAGCGTTTGCATAACTCCGGCTTTATTGTAATCTTTCATCATCATATAACCGATGGAAAGAATAGCCGTACCGCAAACAACGGCAGCATACTTAGCAAATGGATAAAAAGAGAATCTCCGTCTTTTCACCTGCTGATGTTCTTCTGCCCTGCTTTCGATTGTGATGCTATCGGCAAAACTCAAAACATTTGTCAGAACATATGCATTTTTCAACCGGAATAACTCTTCTTTATTCTCCTCTGATTCTTCCAACCATGTATTCAAGTGAAGTAACTCTTCTTCAGTTGCTTCGTGATTCAAATACTTCGATATAATCTCTTTCATTTAAAAATCTTTTATGTAGATCTGTATCTCATTTCATTCTGTTATAGAGAACTGACAGATCTCAATTTTATAAGCTCTAAAAATCCCTTTCTATTAAGTAGACGTTTCAGCTCACACGGAACCGACAAAAAAAATCAACTTTTTTAATTTATTTTTCTACATCTTACAAATACAACCATATATATCACTCTAAAACAATCATTTAAAACATAATATCAAAGACTAATAGCAAAATAAAAAACTCCTTCAATTTAGACTTAAGCAAACTTAAAGCTTCCGTCATTCTCCGCTCGACTGTACGTTTTGACACATCCAACTCTTGTGCAATTTCCTGATACTTCATCTGCTTCTGACGACTCATCAGAAATACCTCCTTACATTTAGGAGGCAACTCCTCAATAGCTACCCTCACACTATCCCTGACTTCATTAAATGTTACATCTGAATATTCAAAAGCTTCGAGTGCTTTGAGATTCAGCTCCAACTCCATATTTTGCACAGTGGATTGAAAATATTGCTGCCGCACTTTATTTTTACGAAGCTGACTTATACAAGCATTTTTTGTGGAAGTAATAAGAAAAGCTTCCAGATTAGAATCTGCATCTAATCCCGGAGCACTCTCATAAAGTTGGATAAAAACGTTTTGAACAATATCCATAGACTCATCACTATTCTGCAAATACTCATTTGCAAAATAGTGAAGCCGTCTCGAATACTTATTATAAACCTCTGTAAAAGCGGCTTTATTTCCTTCTTTCAGTCGAATAATAATATTATCCATATATGGAGAAATTTATCTGGGAGATGTTTTCTGCAATTTTCCCCTTTATTATTTTGTAATAGTTACAATTTTGCTAATTTTGAAGCGAATATTTGAAAGAAATCAAATATTCAGTGAATGGGCAAAAAGAAACTCATTCAACACAAAAACAAACTTATATTAAAATAAATTACAAACAAAACATTTTTGAATTTTTCCTTGTTATAAGGAGGAACTAAATACAATTAGTGATGAGAAAGACTATACTTACTTTTTTTGTATTAGCCGCTATTAGTATTAATGCTCAAAACAAAACAATTATGAAATTCGAACTACCAAAATTACCTTACGCAAATAATGCTTTAGAGCCAGTTATCAGTCAAGAGACTATTGATTTTCATTATGGCAAACACCATCAGGCATATGTTAATAATTTAAATAATTTAATTCCGGGCACTAAGTTTGAGAATATGGATCTTGTAGAAATTATTAAAGAATCTGACGGTCCTATCTTTAATAATGCAGCTCAGGTTTGGAATCACACATTCTATTTTGAATCATTCAAACCAAATGGCGGCGGAAAACCAACTGGTAAATTAGCTGATGCTATCGATAAAAAATGGGGATCTTTCGAGAACTTCCAAAAAGAATTTAATACTGCTTCAACCTCTTTGTTCGGATCAGGTTGGGCATGGCTAGTTAAAAATAAGGATGGAGAATTAGAGATCGTCAAAGAATCGAATGCAGGAAACCCTTTAACTAAAGGTCTGACTCCTATTCTGACTTTTGATGTTTGGGAACATGCTTATTATTTAGACTATCAAAACAGACGTCCTGATCATGTTGGTAAACTTTGGGATATCATCAATTGGGATGTAGTGTCGAACCGTTATTAATCTCTACGTTCTTCTAATCATAAGAATAATATTTGCTTTGAAACCACTATATAGTATTCCGGTACTATATAGTGGTTTTTTCTGTATAAGGCTCT
>JBOFIZ010000227.1:0-8677 GCA_051650425.1 Bacteroidales bacterium | reverse complement strand
GCATTTCTTCACCGAAAATAAGCATATAATCGCGTTTTGCAGCCGGAACAGTCCACTCTTCCGGAATAAATTTCCATTGGTTTAGAGGTTGAGGATTTAGTTTACCCTCTTTCTTGATGTATTCCATCAAGTAGTAACGCAGATCTTTATTGGTTGCCGTGATAATGCGGCTTTTCAATTCCTCCTGAGGAATGCCGGCACCTTTTGTCAAAAGATCACCACCACCATTACCTCTGTATGAGTTAAGAGCTACTTTATATGATTTATTTAAATCGAAAGGCGAGCCGTCAGCCATGCTGATGATATTGATACGTTCTCCTTCCGGTTTTGTTACGTCAACGGTGTAAATAATACCTGCACCTGAATCGAAGTTAAAGCTCATGTTTGCAAAAACCTGTCTTTCATTTCCGCTTTTAGTATCTTGTTTCAATAATAAAAGGTGATCTTCAGGCGATTTCATTTGATTTGCCCAACGTGCGTATGATTCTTCCAGCAAGCCTTTCACTTCTTTACCAGTCAGATTCATTACATAAAGCATATTTTCATACTTATATAAGTTGAACATATCTCTTACGCGGATAGTTCCTTCTTTGATTTCCGAACGGAAAGAAAGCGGTGCTGTAATCGAAATATCTGCTCCTGAGATAGCTAATTGCAATTGGTGAATCAGATCAATAAAAGCCGAAGGACCGAAATAAGCCGGTCTTGAATCTACATCAGACGCGAAATCACCGATAGGCATACTCACAAACTCTTTTACCACGTCAAACTGAGGTTTGAATTTGTTCATAAAATCAGCATCGGGTTCAACATTTTTCATGTCAATTAATTTACCGATAACTTCTTTTCCTACAATTTTGTCTCGTTTTTTCTTGAATACTAGTTCAACTTCCGAAACGTAACGTCCGTTACTTGCCGGATTTATAATCAATACAGAATCTCCGGCTACATTAGCTACTTTCCGGTTGTCTGCGCGGTGATCATGTCCCATTAATACAACGTCAAATCCCGGAACATTCTGGGCAACGCTCAAAGAGGCGTTATCGCGGAATTTATCTGACATAAGCACTTCGTTTTGTCCTGCATGGAAAAGACCAACGATCGCATCCGGATTAACTTCTTTCTGAATGATCGGAATCCATTTCTTAGCAGTCTCTTCCATATCATCAAACTGCAGACCTTGCCAAAGAGTTTCTGGTAACCATGCCGGGATAGCCGGAGTGATCATACCTAAAACGGCAATCTTGATACCATCTACCGTAAATACCTCATAAGGTTTGAAATACGGTTTTCCCGTTGTGCGGTCAATTACGTTCGCACCCAACATCGGAAATTGAAGATCATTTACGAAACGATCAAAAACAGGACGACCTGTTTCGATATCGTGATTCCCGATAGACATCGCGTTATAACCGATATAGTTCAGGATATCTGCTCCAAGGTGAGTTGAAGTTGTATCCATGAAATTGTAGTAATAAGCCGAAGGCTGCCCCTGAAGGTAGTCTCCGTTTTCAAGAATGATCACATTCTTTTTTCCGTGTTTTTTTCGCTCTTCTTTAACCAAAGTTGCAACACGTGCCATACTTCCATCCATAGGTTTATCCTCAATAAAATTATATGGATAGTATGCACCATGAATGTCAGATGTTTCTATCAGCTTAATACGAACTTCTTTCGATTTAGCGAAAACGAAAGAGCCGCACATAAGCAATGATAGCACTAATGTAGAAAAACGTTTCATTTGTTGTTGTTTAGGTTTATGATAAACTTAGTTGTTTCTTAAGTGAGACGTATTTATATGATCGAGAATATCATAATCGATAATAAAAATATCGCATAGGTTACTTTATCCATTAGTCCCGTATCGGACACAGGAGCAAGCTTCTTTTTGAATAGACGAAAAACCAATGCTCCGCAAATAATCCCGATCAGGGTTCCGCATAAAACATCGCCAAAGAAGTGTACCCCTAAATAAATACGGGAATAACCTGTGAGTAAAGCCCAAAGTATAAGCAGGAAGTATTGCCATTTGTCTCTGAAGTATAACATCAGAAGAGTTGCAACACCAAAAGTATTTGCAGCATGACTGGATGTAAAGCCATATTTACCGCCGATATAACCGTTGACTGTATGAATAATTCCCTGTAACTCCGGATCACGGGATGGTCGCCATCTTTCGGTTAGTGGTTTAAGTATTCCCGAACTGATCTGATCTGTAAGCAGTATAGTAAGTCCGATTGCCAATACCCACCAGAAATTCTTTTTTCCGTTGTTTTTATAGATGAAATAAAGATAGGCTATATAAAAAGGAGCCCAAACCCACATGTGTGTATAACGGAAAAAGAAATCGTCCCAGAAAGGAGTATGGAAACTGTTTATCCATACAGTAAATGAGCGATCCCAACCGATAAGTTGCTCAATCATTGTAAATCAGTTTTTATGATTTATACTTGAAAATATTCATAGCGTACAAAAATAAATACATTTAATGATTCTAACTAAGCTAAAGAGTAAAATAAATCTCAATTAACTCTACTATACCGAAATTCAGACTTCACATATACAACAGAGGGCCGTACAGCGAATATCGCAGACGGCCCTCTGAATTTTTAAAGAGTTGAATTTTTATAGAGATTAAAGAACAAGTGTTTTAGTGGCGGTTGAGTCAGTCAAACCTTATTAACATACTATGAAACTAATGAAAAACGTTATTTAGAAAATAATCTGGAAACGGGTTTGAATAGCATTTAATGTCGTATTTTCAAATCCTGACCGGTTATTCACATAAGTATATGAATAATGCAGTCTCCAAATCATATATTTATTTATATAATAATTAAGCGTGATGGAAGCATCGTTTTGGCGACCTCCTAAAATACCAGCTCGTTTATCGGATAAATCCGTATAGTTATATCCAGCTACTGCCTCTAACGTTCCCGGTTGAGGTGTCGCGATCCCTGCATCCCATGCAGAGTATTTATAATCCTTACCGATAATAACTCCACGTAATAAGACATAAGCTCCGTTTGCCTTGAAACTAGGTTGATTGTTTCGTTGCACATGTACATAGAAGTATTGAGACTCAATACCGAAACGTTTGTAGGCTGCACAGATTTCCGGTGTGAATTTATAAAGCATTTTGGCATCTACGATTGATGCTTCCTGGGCTGTTACTTTTGAAATACGCGACGGAAAGTTCGTTTTCAAAACAAACGTTTTGTGATTGTACTCAGGATTGCTGTTATAACGAGGCGTTTCAAATGCCCCCGAAACACCAATATGAAATATACGACCATCTTCTGTGAAAGGTCTGAATACAAGACGGGACATCATACCGTAGCCTTGTTTCCCTGTTTCGGATGTATTCTTCTTAATCGCTTCATTCTCGACATGAAAACTAAGTGTTCCGAAGAATTTTTCCTGACTGTGCATATACATAGCTCCGATCAAACGTGAATTAAAGAATGCCTCATTACTTTCAGGTTCTTCCATCGAAATTTTCATGGATGAGCTTGTGCAACTTTGTAGCCCGAACTGATGAACGAAATAACCTAGTCTTAAAAGATTTTTTTGTCCGAAAGAACGTTCCACGAATATATCTTTCAAAGATAATTTACCATAAGCAAATCCTACATCCACTTTAGCTTTGTAAGCACCGTACGAAGCTTTTACTCCTAAACGGGCATCGGGGATAGCCAGACCACTTGTCAGATGATCGTTGTTCGAATGAAGATATCCGGCATCTATTAATATACGACCTGTCGGTCTTACTTCTAATTTTTTATCCTGGGCATGCATCGTAAAGCATGAGCATGCGATAGTAAGTATCGCTATTATCGATTTATTCATAGGGATTATGATAGATTTTATAAGGCTGATCCTTTGATTTAATTTTTAGTGCTTTTTGAAACTTTGCCTGCTTTTTGTAACGAGTTAAACTCTTTTTTTGCTTTTTCAAGTTGCTTCATGAAAGCATCGTTTGCGTGTAAACGTGCTACTACACCGCTTGCTACCAAACGTGCTGCATCTACGTCGCTTTGGAAGTGATAACCGCAAATCACACGGCTTTGTCCCATTTGATAACCTCTTTGAAGGATTTCGTCCTGACGGTCCGGATTGATTTCAGCTAATACAAGTGCTGTTGCCCATCCGATAGCCGTGTGTCCTGAAGGATAAGATCCGTTTGTAGAAAGCTCTTGTTGTTGTTCCGGATTACAAGTTGCTTCCTGATAGAAACTGAATGGACGAACACGCATATAATGTTCTTTGGCATGACGTGTTGCTAAATCTCCTGCATCTTCACGCATATTGATCACTAATTTGTGGATCTCAGGGGTGCTTTCTTTTGAAATTTCTACACCGAATGCATCCGAAAAAGCCATCGGTACCCCATTGCCTCCTACACGTGCATCACTTACCGCCTGATCTCCGCGTGGAGTGTCACGTTGCATTTTTCCCCATTCGTATTGAGCTTCGTCATTAAGGAATAAAATACTACCCGGTGCAGGAGGCGCTGGTAATAATTCCAAACTGTTGGGTACTTCTGAAATTTCAAGAAAGTAAAGATCAGGATTTGTTCTTCTGTCTTTGATTTTTGCTTCTTGTGCAAATGCACTTAATGAAAATAATGTGCATGCTAATGCAACGAATAAAGGTTTTTTGTTCATAAGTATTGGTTTTATGAGTTATGAATTTTGATTCGCTGCAAAAGTATGGGGGGGAGGGTAAAAAGAAAGTTGCATGTGTTTATTTGCTCGATTTTCACACATGCAACTTTCTGCAATATTTATTTATTATATTATTAATCAATGAGTTTAAGGATGTAGTAAACGAATACTTTATGAAGTGGTTTTTCTTCGTAATAATGTCTCAGAACTTCTTCGTTACTTTTAATTTTACTGTTAATCAGTCTGCTTATGACCGGATTCAGGTTTCCGTAAACGCCAAGTATACCCGGAATAAGGAATCGTTTGATTCTTGGGTTGACGAGGAGTAAAGCCAGCACTTTCGCCTGCTGATGATAATAGCTCGTAATCTTCAAAAGATCGTTTAGAACAGGCTGATCGGTTTTGTGTAATATTTTGTACATGGTAACAATCAGGTGCTCGATACGGTCTGCATATACTTTAGTTTTTTCTGTAATAATCAGATCCAGATCTTTATCGAATTTTTTGTTGATCAACTGATCATTGTCATGGATAACCTGATCTCTGCACTGAATATATTTGTCAATACAAACTCCGATATCGTCTTTGACGCGGAGAAACTCAATACGTTCATGAATTTCATTTAGCGAACGGAGTATATCGTATGGGTTAGACAGGCGCAAAGATGCACGGATCTGAATCAGTTCGTTTATTAATAATTCAGATATTTCGTTTTGTTCTTCCCGTTCGTTTAAATAACGGGTTTGTCTCTGAATATATGATTCGGTCAGTTCGGTGAACTCAGGTGAATCAATTTTACGGAGCATAATTTTCAGCTCGGTCAGTCCTTTTTGTAACTCACTGAGCGGAACGTGTCCCGAATCTTCATTTATTTTGTTCAGAAGCTCGAAAATACAGGATGTAAGTCCATGGATACTGATGGTGCCGCTCATTTGTTGTTGAATGGCATCCCGGTCAGTTCGGAAAGTATTATATTCCTGTATCCAGCTTTCGTTGATAGCAACTTGTTTCCGGATAAGATCAATATCATCTGATTTTAGAATCATCATAGATTCTTCCAGTAAAAGATCCTGTTCGTAAGCATGGATATTTGAAATCTGCGCAATTTGAGTTTCCAGCTTTTTGAGTAATCGCAAAGATACTTCCCGGTTATGCAGAATAATTTTGGATGTCAGACTACTGATAACCTTATTCAATTCTTTCTTTCTTTGCTTCGTTATATCTATCCGGTCGATCTCAGATCTGAGTTGATCGATTGCTGCTTTTTCGTGATCATTGGAAAGATTATAATACAGCATCAACTCGTCAGCGCATGCCTTTAGTTCGTTCAATTGATTATTGAGTTGAACTCTGTTCATCTTTTTCCGTCTGTAATGTCTGAAAACAGCATAGATCACGAACAGAGCCGAAAGGGCAATGAACAGCAGTATATATTTTACTCCGACATTCAATCCCGGTGTAAATGTAATCCAGTGTGCTTTGTCTTCCTGATGAGGTGTCAGTTTCAAAACACCCATATTGGATCCCAGGAACAAAGTCTGATCTTTCACATAAGCAGCAGCAGGATTAAAGCGAATATCGGTGTAGAACAAGCCTCCGTCATGCAGGTAACCTGCCTGATCAGAGATAATCTTACGTATTCCCGCATCACCGATTGCATAAAACAGTGTATCGTTCAGATAAATAAGCTTATGATAACCGCGTGTTTCAAGAGAGTCATTCGTCACGTGTGATAGTATATCGTGATTTGTCAGCGTAATTAACTGCGGAGGATAATCTCCCGTTACGATCAAATCTTTAATGGATGCATGCTCACTTGTCTGATCGATATATTTAAAGGCTGTATCCCGGTTTGTGTAATACACACCGCTGTTTAGTGTGGACAGATACAGGGCTTTCGAATGCGGAGCAGTGAAGAAGGATGTGACATAGCGGTGCTCAAAGCCGGCAACCGAGTCCACTTCGTCAGTTTGTGGATTTATGACCCACAGTCCGTCCTGTATCCCGAAAAATAATTGAGTATGATCACCCTGATTTTTTAAATAAGCAGCCGTAATCTTATGTTTGGATTTATAGATTAAACGAGGTTTATGAAAAAACGTATTTTTGAGCAGAAAGCGCGAAACGGACAACTCTTTGATCTCATTCTTGCTGTTGCAATAATAGAGCTTATCACCGTCTGTACTCATCCAGCTGATCTGTTCTTCCAGAGGAAATGTATAAATAGGGTTGGCTACCGACTCTTCCTTATTTTGAAAATACAAGTCATTACCGGAGGTAAGAAAGTATGAAGTCTCTCCGCTGTTGCAGGCTATTTTGATGATATCATTGCCGCTGAATACGCCCGTATGTTTAGGTACACGCCAGAGGGCATCCTCCATTAAGAGAATAGAAAAGTCTTTCTGGAAGTCAGGCAGTATAACATTACGGCATTGATCCGCCATTTTCTTTCGCAACGGAACAACGCGGAAATCTTTAAGATTCTTGCTTATAGCCATATTGTCGCGATCCGTCAGATAATGGACTCCTCCTGACTGATAATAGACTTTCGGAGAGAAAGGCAGATTGACACTTCGTATCATCTCTCCTGAAATCTCTGAAAGGTAAAGCTTATTGCCCGATACGGCATACAAGGTGTCATTCAAAACGGATACATGATTGACAGCCTGATCCGGTAAATCGGTATGTGTACACTTGTTTCTCAGATCATAGATAAGTAAGCCATGCTCCGTGGCTGCCCAAAGCTTATCCCCGTGATTTGTGCATATATTATAAGTGACAAAAGAGTAGTTATACGTATCGGTTAACTCTCCGAGAGAAGGGTGAAGTAAGCTCAGTGTATCATTCGTATTGTTCTTATCAAGCAGGTACATCCCTTGCGTGGTAGCCAAAAACAGAGAATCTCCGTTCTGACAAATATCATAGGCTGAATATCTGTTACCCTTAGCAGGAATTGTGTAGGTTTTGAGTTTGACCAGACTATTCCCTTTTAATTCCCATTTCTGAAGTCCGGAATTGCGGATACCGATCCATAAAATAGAATGATCTTTCGTGATACGATTTTCCAGAACTTTGTAAATCCTGTCAGTTCCCACATCAAAGGCTTCCGGGTGATTACCCGAAACACGCCATAGTCTGCCTGTTTCGCTTCCGATCCAGATCGTATGGTCTTCCCCCGAAGATACAGAGGTCGTTTTTTCATCAAAATACAACTCTGTTTCTCCCAGTGAATGCATACTTGTTTTTTCGTCGCATCCGGCAAAAATCAGTATCGTGAGTAATAAAAAGCTAATTGTCCGACAACAATTGGGTTTGATCTTAATCAACATAATATTCTGTTAGTTTTTCTGTTCCGTATCTTTAGACTATAAATAGATAAGTATAATCCGTTTCATCGTTATTTAAGTGAATTCTTCAACAAGAGGGGCAAAAGTAAAAAGTTTAGTCAAATAACGAACTTATATCGTAATTAAATAATCGGAAATCTGATTTTCCATTCTCTTGCAGGATAAGAATGGAAGGCGCCTTTGCCTAAGTATTAATTTGTTAGTTATATGTCAGATATCCTGTCTTTTTGAATTTTGCTAAACGCTGAGATTGCGTTCTTTTGCTTTGTCAGGATTCTTTGTCAGAATAGGCTCGGGAAAAGCTGTTATGTAACTGTTTAATAATCAATAGTTAATAATCAGGTTGGTTTTTTGAAGGTATATATTGGGATTTTAATACGTATCAGGAGAGATTTAGATACGTATTAAAAAGAATTTATACACCGCGAAAAAATATTTATATACGGTCGAAATTTTAAAACACACCGTATAAAATTTAAAACACGGTTTATTGTTGGGAAATAGCTTCTGTTCCGTCATGAAACTGTAAGTATATCTGTGTGAATGTCGAGAGAAACAGGGATGGATCAGGAAGTTTTATTAAAAAACAGAGTGTTGTTTTAATTGACAAAAAGATAGGTTTGTTGCTTTATGAGTGTCAAAATGATTGTTGGCTACCGGGTA
>JBOFIZ010000226.1:0-2621 GCA_051650425.1 Bacteroidales bacterium | reverse complement strand
TTTTTTGATGAAAGAAAAATTATATAATACGCTACAATGGCAACTATTGCTCTATGTTGGTAAATGGTTGGTGATATGCCTTATGGTCGGTGCTCTTGTAGGTACAGCTTCCGCTTTATTTCTTAAAGGTCTGAACTGGACTACAGCATGGCGCGAATCTCACTTATGGATTATTGCACTTCTTCCGTTAGGCGGGCTGGCAATCGGACTTATGTATTACTACTGGGGTAGTGAAGTCGTAAAAGGAAATAATCAGTTATTGGAAGAATTTCATTCACCTAAAAAGATAATTCCATTTAAGATGGCACCTTTAGTTTTACTGGGCACACTGATTACACATTTCTTTGGTGGTTCAGCCGGACGTGAGGGAACAGCAGTACAAATGGGTGGAGCTATAGCAGATCAGTTTACGCGCTGGTTTAAATTCGGACGTCGTGACCGGCAGATTATTTTAGTTTGTGGTATCAGTGCAGGTTTTGCATCGGTTTTCGGGACCCCATTAGCCGGTGCTGTTTTTGCTCTTGAAGTTCTGATAGTCGGACGTATGCGCTATGAGGCTCTCGTCCCTTCTTTTCTGATAGCTGCAATTTCAAATTACGTATGTAACTTATGGGGGGCTTCACATTCACATTATTCGGTCGGTTTTGTTCCCGAGTTTTCAATATCCTATTTAATTTATGCAATAGCAGCAGGGATTATTTTTGGCTTAACAGCATCATTGTTTGCGCGAGCTACACATTTTTGGAGTGCATTGTCAGCACGTCTTATTAAATGGGCTCCATTGAGACCCTTCTTTGGAGGTATTGTATTAGCTATAGTCATTTTCTCATTTGGAGCATATCAATATACCGGCCTCGGGCTACCAATGATTCAGTCTGCTTTTACGGGACAGGTTGAAGTTTATGATTTTGCAGCAAAATTATTGTTCACATCGTTCACTTTAGGGGTTGGATTTAAAGGGGGAGAGGTGACACCATTATTTTTTATCGGTGCAACTTTAGGTAATGCTTTATCTCTTTTTATACCCTTGCCGATGGCACTTCTGGCAGCAATGGGATTCGTAGCTGTATTTTCCGGAGCAACAAATACACCTTTAGCATGTACTTTGATGGGAATCGAATTATTCGGAATCGAAAGTGGATTATTCATTGCATTAGCATGTGTAACAGCATATCTGTTTTCGGGACATTCAAGTATTTATTCAGCACAGATCATAGGTTCTCCTAAGCATATCAGTAGAATTAGAATGAAGGGGAAAGGAATAAATTCAGAAGAATAGGCTTCTGTAAATTACGTATAAATAATAAAGAACGGTGAATTTCCTCTGTATAGAGAAAACTCACCGTTCTTTATTATAAAGGTTTTCGGATCAAAATCCGCTCACCCAGTCGTTTGTTGATTTCCCGCTGATAGATTTGAATCTCTCTCATCTCTGTCATAATTTCAGCCATAACTGAAGCATCGGTAACAGAGGCTAGTTGTTTCATCAATCCATTCATAGTATGAGTCATGCGTAAATCCTGTAATTCAAGTAATGCTCGCTGAGCTAACGTTTCCAAGCAATCGGATTCTGTTTCTACAACTTGTTTCTTTGAATGATATTTACTTAGAATATGCCTTTCAGCAGTCAGATTAGCTGCAAGCAGACTAATAGCCGGATTACTGTGCTGTAAAAAATATTTTTGAGCTATAAAATCAGGCGACCCGACCAATGGTTTGACTTCCTCTAAAATCTGATTATATAATGGATTCTCGAAAATAATATCTTCTTCTCCGATCATATAAAGGATGAAATTGGCAACTGTAGTATCCCAATACTCATCATTGTCGATAGGAATACGTATTCCTTCATTTCCATAACGGACAATCAGACGGATAATGCATCGTTCATTTTCTTCAAATGGCGAAGTCGTATAAGTACTGTAGTTAACTAATTCAGGTGGTGGAACATCATATTCGCTATAAGGAGGCGGAGCCTCTTCCGGTAAAGGAAACGGAGCCTGTGGATCGGGCACAGGAGGATTATTTGTTGTATGGATGCCTCCTCTGCTGATCGTATTTTGCGTATATGTATTCGGCAGTTTATTCTTTTGAAACTCAGTCTCTCTTCTTTTAATGTTAAGCTTGCCTAAACTGTTAGCTAAAGCTTTTTCTTCAATATTCAGAAGTTTACTCGTTTCGCGCAAGTAGATATTCTGAGTAAGCGTTTCGGGTATAATAGAGATACTATTCAGAATATCGTTTGCAATAGATGCTTTTTTGATTGGATCATTTCCGGCATCTTTCAATAGCAGTTGTGTTTTGAAATGGATAAAATCAACTTCTGCCTGATCGATAAATGCCATAAATTCCGAAGCACTATGCGATTGAGCAAAAGAATCAGGATCTTCACCATCCGGTAAAAGAACTACTTTTACATTCATTCCTTCCTGCAGAAGCAGATCAATACCACGCAATGAAGCTTTCATTCCGGCCGCATCTCCGTCATATAAGACAGTGATATTTGAAGTGAAGCGATGAATCATTCGGATCTGACCCGGAGTCAGAGCTGTACCCGAAGAGGCAACGACGTTTTCAATGCCCGATTGATGCATGGATATAACGTCTGTGTAGCCTTCAAC
>JBOFIZ010000225.1:0-16748 GCA_051650425.1 Bacteroidales bacterium | reverse complement strand
AAATGAAAAAGTTAGTTGGATTGGTATTATTTATAATTATCTCTATTCCGCTTATAGCCGGGAATATTGAAGGAAAGATTGTGGATGGGAACAGTAAACAGCCTTTAGATTTTGTGAATGTAGCTATTTACAAATCATCTGGTAACAAACTAGTAATGGGAGTGGCTACCGATCAAAACGGAGGTTTTATATTTAAAGATGTAGGCATGGGTACTTATATATTAAAAGTTACATTCGTTGGATATACATCATTGGAATTACCAATTAATCTCACGCAACAAAAGCCTTCAATAAATCTTGGTTCACTCTCTATTACGGAAGATACTAAGGTGTTGGGTGAAGTGAGTGTTACGGGACAACGTGGACAAATGAAACTTGATATAGATAAAAAAGTATTTAATGTAGAACAGAGTGTTGCGACTGCGGGAGCAGGAGCTTCAGATGTACTTAGAAATATACCATCTGTAAATGTCGATCCCGAAGGGAATATTTCATTGAGAAACAATAGTAGTGTAATGGTTTGGATCAATGGAAGACCATCCGGGTTAAATGAGGATAATCGTGCACAGATTCTTGAACAAATGCCGGCTGAGACTATTGAGCGAATTGAGGTTATTACGAATCCGTCTTCTAAATACAGCCCTGAAGGATCTGCCGGAATTATAAATATTATTCTGAAAAAGGATCGGAAAGCCGGTTACTATGGTAGCGCAAGTGTGGGAGGAGATACTTTTGGCGGAGTAAATGGTAGCGTAAATATCAATTATAATTCAAATAAATGGGAATATTATGCCAATGTTGGAGTTCGTTCGCATAAATTTAAAATGAAGGGAGATTCTGAACGTGAAACGTATAGCGAAACGGATACAACCTATCTGAATACATTACAGAGACGTAATATGGCACCTGTAGGAGTTTTTGCACGTGCAGGCGCAACATACAATATTACAGATAAAGATCACTTAGGTTTGACTTTGATGGGAATGTACGGGAACGGATGCAATGATGGCTACTATGAATATAGTGGCTCAGCACCATCAATGAGACGGGATATGAACTCTAAAGGAGGTCATAAGATGTATGATGTCGGTTTGAATTATCAAAAAGAGATTGGAAAAGATCATGATTTCTCAACATCGGTTTCTTATAGCTGGATGAATCGCAACGATAACTCACTGTATGATCAATATCGCTTAGAGGGTCCGCTTTCTAATTTTTATCAAAGACAAAAATCGAATACGGAAAATAAGACATTAGAATTTCAGGCAGATTATGCAAAGAAGTTTACAGAGTGGGCAAAGATTGAAGCCGGTTTGAAAGGTCAAAGCAAATGGCGCACTTCTGAATCTCGCGGAGAACAAGGAGGAATGCAAGATAATATGCTTCCTCAATATCCGATGTACAATGACTACAATAGCGATGAGGGGATTTATGCCATGTATCTGAACTACCTGGGGAAATGGAATAACTTTGGTTATCAGTTGGGTTTGCGTGGTGAATATACAACAATGCATGCTGATAACTGGATTTATGCAGCTGATGCATCTAAAGTGAAAGATCCGTTTGATACGAATTACTTCGATTTATTCCCTACATTATTTTTGAGTTATTCTTTACCTAAAGACAATGAACTTCAGTTTAGTGTAACGAGAAGGATTAATCGTCCGCGAGGTCGGATGCTGAGTAGTTACAGAAACGTATCGGATTCAACGAATATCAGTTTTGGTAATCCTACATTGCAGCCGGAATTCTCAACAGCAGTAGAATTTAATTATTTGAAATCCTGGGAAATGCATACCCTAAGCACTTCTTTATATTATAGAAAAACGAATGATGTAATTCAGAATGTTGCTTATGTAGAAGACGGCATTAAATACTCAACTTATGAGAATATTACTAATATCCAATCAGCAGGTTTAGAATTGGTAGCAAAAAACAGATTGTTTAAAATCCTGGATTTAACAACAACAGTAAACTTATTTTATAATCGTGTAGATGGCTTTGATTATCGGAATGCAAGTTATAAAACAGTAGAAGATTTTAACTGGAATGCACAATTGATCGCAAACTTTAGTTTGCCTCAAATGATAATGTTACAACTTACAGGACGTTATGATTCAGAGAGTAAGAGGCCACAAAGTATAACTGAGCAAAACTATTCATTTGACATCGGACTGCGCAAATCTTTCTTAAATAGAAAATTAAACGTATCTTTGACGGCTCGTGATATTCTGGACTCCCGAAAAATGAAAACGAGAACATGGGGACCGAATTTCTCAGAACGTTCTGTGATGCAATTTGGCGGTCGGGTTTTATCAGCAACCATAAGTTATAACTTTGGCAATGCAGGATTGGCCAAGAAGCGACCAAATAAAAATCAGCAACGTTCGTCAGGCGATATGGACATGATTAATGGCGATTTTTAATATATATGGTAACAGTTAAAGCGATTGATAAGAAAAAGGATTTAAAACAATTTGTGCAGTTTCGTACGGATCTTTATAAAGATAGTCCTTACGCAGTACCTGCATTGTTTGATGACGAATTAAATACACTTACGCCAGAGAAGAATCCGGCAGGTGAATTTTGTGATTTTCAGTGTTTCTTAGCTTACAAAAATGATAAAGTAGTCGGTCGTATTTGTGCGATTATTAATAATAGAGCCAATGAGATTTGGAAATCAAAAAGTGGCCGTATAGGCTTCTTTGACTTCATTGACGATGAAGAGGTTTCCGATGCTCTGATTTCGACAGCAGAAGACTGGATCCGTTCAAAAGGGATGACAGAGGTTCACGGACCACTTGGTTTTACTGATATGGACCCGGAGGGAATGTTGATCGAAGGTTTTGATCAGTTGGGTACTATGGCTGCTTATTATAATTACGACTATTATCCAAAGCATATAGAGCGTCTGGGTTATACAAAAGATGCAGATTGGGTTGAATTTAAAGTTTATATTCCGGATGCAATTCCTGATAAACACAAGCGTATTGCAGATATCGTTCAGAAGAAATATGAACTTAAACTGATGAAATTCAAAAAAGCATCTCAGATTATAGATGAAGGTTGGGGTCGTAAGTTTTTCGAACTGATTAATATGTCTTATGGTCATTTATACGGTTTTACACCATTGACAGACAGACAAATTGATCATTACGTAAAAATGTATGTTCCGATTCTGCGACCGGAATTAGTAACTCTGATTGCAGATAAAGATAATAATCTGGTTTGTGTGGGAGTTGCACTTCCGTCTTTGTCTAAAGCTTTACAGAAATCAAAGGGAAAATTATTCCCATTCGGATTTATCCACTTGCTGAAAGCGCTTAAGACTAAAGCTGAGATTTGTGATTTGATGTTGGTTGCAGTTCATCCCGAATATCAAAATAAGGGTGTGAATGCATTATTGTTTACAGATTTGATTCCTCAATTTCAAAAGTTAGGTACTGTTTATGCAGAATCTAATCCGGAATTGGAAGAGAATGGGAAAGTACAGGCCCAATGGGATTATTTCAAAACAGAACAACACAAACGTAGAAGAGCTTATAAAAAAGAACTTATTTAACGATATGATAGCATCCCTGATCAGGGATGCTATTTTTATTCCTATTTGTAACCTCTTTGTCACAACTATTTTAAAATCAAAGCCTATCTTTGCCGATAAGAAACAAAAATATAAATTAAACATATTTCTATGAATACGAATAAGTATAAGATACTCGTAGTAGATGATGAAGAAGATTTATGCGAAATTCTGCAGTTTAACCTAGAGAATGAAGGTTATATCGTTCATACGGCAAACTCAGCAGAAGAAGCTCTGAAATTAGATTTATTGCAGTATAACTTGCTGCTTCTTGATGTAATGATGGGCGAGATTTCGGGTTTTAAAATGGCTAATATTTTACGTAAAGATCCGAAAACAGAGAAAATGCCAATTATTTTCCTTACAGCTAAAGATACAGAGAATGATATGTTGACCGGTTTTAATCTGGGAGCAGATGACTATATTGCTAAACCATTCTCGATACGTCAGGTTTCAGCGCGTGTAAAAGCAGTTTTACGCCGTACGACAGAAGCTGAAGAGAAGAAACTTCATACAGTTATACAGTATCAGACTATGCAGCTGGATACAAAACAAAAGAAGTTGACTATTGACGACGAAGAAGTTGCTTTGACTAAAAAGGAATTTGAAATTCTAAAACTGTTAATGAGTAATTTCGGTCATGTGTTTTCGCGCGAGGAAATTTTGTCGAAAGTTTGGAGTGATGAGGTGTATGTTCTGGACCGTACAATTGATGTTAATATAACACGTTTACGTAAAAAGCTGGGAAGCTATGGAAAGAACGTGGTAACACGCGCAGGTTACGGATATTGTTTCGAAGAGTAATATTGCAATAAATAAAGATTATTTTCTAAGAATGAGTAAAATGAAGTGGAAGGGAAAATTACATGTTCCTTTTCATAAGAAACTATTTGTTTCTCTCGCTACTCTTTTTCTTATTTTTCTGACTTCGGTTTTTGTTTTTCAATATAAACGGGAGAAGGATTTTAGAGAACGGGAGTTAAATGCATTTTTGTCAAATTTTAATGTCAATCTATATCACTCGCTCAAAGGCGATTCTTTGACTCGTAATCGTATTGATTCGATCGTCAATTTATTTGATTATCCTGATTTGAGGATTTCTATGATCGATGGGCAAGGTGTGGTTGTGTACGATACCGAGTTTTCAGATACGAAAGCTCTGGAAAAGCACGCAGACAGACCCGAAGTGATTGATGCAAAGAAAAAGGGAGCCGGATATTCGATACGTTATTCAACGTCATTGGAGCAGGAGTACTTCTATTCAGCGCAATATTTTGATACCCTGATTGTCCGGAGTGCTTTGCCGTATAATGTGACAACACAGTTCCTTAAAGCAGATAGTCAATTTATCTATTTTCTGATTATTATCTCAGCGTTCGTTATATTGACTTTGCTGTATTTTTCCTATAGATTGGGCATTAGCATATCTCGCTTAAAGGAGTTTGCGACACGTGCTGAACGAAATGAAAAGATAGATTATAATATTTCATTTCCGGATAACGATATTGGGGATATCTCCCGAAATATTGTTGAGATATACAAAAAGCTGAAAACAACCAAAGAGGCCTTGTATATTGAGCGTGATAAGTTATTTCAGCACCTTCAGATATCAAAAGAAGGATTGGCGATTTTCTCGAATCAGCGTAAATGTATATTTGCCAATAACCTGTTTAAACAATATGCAGACCTGATTGCTGATATTCAGCTAGACAAAATTGATCAGATTCTGTATGTAGAAGATTTTCGTTTTGTTTCGGATTTTCTGGATCAGCAAATGGATCAATCCAAAGAAGTTCGTGACTTTGTAAGCTCTTCCAAGATGATTCAAAGTAATGGTAAAATATTTCAGGTGAATTGTATCCTTTTTCAGGATAATACTTTTGAAATATCAATCAGTAATATCACACAAAAAGAAGAGCAAAACAGACTTAAACGTCAATTGACACAGAATATATCACATGAGCTTAAAACACCTGTGAGTAGTATCAAAGGATATTTGGAAACCATTTTGGAAACAGATAATATACCTGAGGAGAAACTTCGCTTCTTCCTGGAACGATGTTTTGTTCAGGCTACCCGTCTGGGTGATTTGTTGACTGATATTTCTGTTTTGACGAGATTGGACGAAGCGGGCTCATTATTTGACCGCCAACCCATTAATATTCACACGTTAGTGAGTGATATTTACAAAGATTCTATGCAGGCATTGGAAATAAAGAATGATGTATTTATCATGCAAATACCTGAAACGTGTAAAATAAAAGGTAATCACTCTTTATTGTACTCAATTTTCAGAAACTTGTTAGATAATGCGATTGCGTATGCCGGCGAAGGTATCCATATTCAGGTACAATGCTATAGAGAAGATGAGGATTTCTATTATTTCAGCTTTTCAGACTCCGGTTTGGGCGTAAGCGCAGAACATCTGAATCGTATCTTTGAACGTTTCTATCGAGTTGATAAAGGCCGTTCCCGTAAGCTAGGCGGAACAGGACTGGGGCTTGCAATTGTGAAAAATGCAGTGCTTTTCCATCAGGGTGAAATCTCAGCCCGCAAACATTCTTCAGGAGGACTCGAAATCCTATTCTCTTTAAGAAAGGCTCCTGCGGCAGCTGAAAAGGAGTAATATTACACTGATAAATGTTCCAAATTAGATTTTGCTGAGACTTTCTGACAAACGAAAATCCAGCTAGCTGAAGTTACAATTTGTAATTACATAAATTTAAGTCCTATTTTTGACTGAGAAATACAGGTCAAAAATGGGACTTTTTCTGTCCGTAAAAAACATCTGCTTATAGATGATAAGTTCCTATTTTATTAAGTGTGAGATAAGAATTTACCTATTCTCGTTTAAATTGATTATATCAGATTGTATTAATTATTATTCTATTCCTGTCTTTTTGTATTTTGCTAACTGCTCAGGATACAATATTTTTTGTTGTTGTATTCCTTCGATGATATATGCTCTGTATTTGTATTTTAGTAACTTGTTGTAAATCAATATATAAGTATCCTTGCGTCTGATTGAAGGTATTTTATCAGATTTAGATACGTATCTGGTGATATTTTAATACGTATCAAAATATATTTTCATACGTATCAAAAGAAAAATACAAAGGGCGAAAATTTCAAAACAAACCGTATCTTTCAAAAGATATGACTTATACTGGAATTGGTTGACAGATTTAAAAGATGTAAGATTACTTATGGCTTAGTTGTATCTATGGATATATGTACATTTTGCGCAATAAAAAAGCGTATAGATTTTCTTACGAAAATCTATACGCTACTATAAAATTGTGTACCTGACAGGTTCTGTCTAATTATCGACGTTCTAATAATACAACGTTCTCAACGTGATGAGTATGAGGGAACATATCAACCGGACGAACGCGAACTACTTTATAATCGCAATCAAGCAAGCTTAAATCGCGAGCCTGAGTAGCTGAGTTACAACTTACATAAACAATACGTTTAGGGGCTGCAAACAAGATCGATTTGATTACGTCATCGTGCATACCCGCACGCGGAGGGTCTGTGATGATTACATCAGGCTTACCATGTTTCTCGATAAATTCTGTAGTCAGAATATCTTTCATATCCCCGGCATAGAATAATGTATTTTCGATACCGTTGTTTTGAGAATTGAATTTAGCATCCTCAATAGCTTCCGGTACGTACTCAATACCTACTACGCTTTTAGCCTGACGTGCAACGAAGTTAGCAATTGTACCTGTCCCTGTATAAAGGTCATATACATACTCTTCTCCCGTAAGACCTGCGAAATCACGTGTTACTTTATATAATTCGTATGCCTGATCTGAGTTTGTCTGATAGAATGATTTTGGTCCGATTTTGAACTTCAGACCTTCCATTTCTTCGTAGATACATTCACTTCCTTTGAAAACAAGGATCTCCTGGTCAGTGATCGTATCGTTACGTTTCTCATTAATCACATAAAGTAAAGATGTGATTTGAGGGAATTTATCAGCTAAATGTTGTAAAAGGGCCTCACGTTTTTCGATGTCTTCTTTGAAGAATACAACGATCAGCATAAGTTCACCAGTCGAAGTCGTACGAATAATCATAGTACGCATGAATCCGACTTGTTCACGTAAATCAAAGAATTCATATTCGTTTTTCAAACAGAAATCACGAATCTCCAAACGAATCTCATTCGAAAGTTTAGTTTGAAGATAGCAATTCTCGACATTCAATACTTTATCGAAGCATCCTGAGATATGATAGCCAAGGGCTTCGTTATATGGAAATTTAGTTCCTTCCTGAAGATCTTTTTCAGTGTACCAGCGACGATTAGAGAATGTGAACTCTAATTTGTTGCGATAGTATTCCGTTTTAGCAGAACCTAAGATTGGTTCGAATTCCGGAAGTTCAACTTTACCAATGCGGGCAAGGTTGCTATGAACCTCTTTTTGCTTGCAGTATAGTTGTTCGTCATATTTCAGGTGTTGCCATTTGCAACCACCGCATACGCCGAAATGTTCGCAGAAAGGAGTAGCACGTTTGTCGCTGTATTTGTGAAACTTGATGATCTTAGCTTCAGCAAATGAGCTTTTCTTACGTGTACATTGAAGATCTACGATATCACCCGGAGCTGCATAAGGGACAAAAACAACAAGATCGTCAATTTTTGCAATCGCTTTACCTTCAGCAGCTACATCGATAATTTCAACTTCTTCCCAGATAGGAAGGATTTTTTTCTTTCTTGCCATATAGAGCTATTAAATCACTACAGAGCTGTATAGGCTTAAGAAGAAGCACCATACAACTCTGCAGGTATTTTATTTAATTTGTTTTCTTAGTCAATGATTTCAAATCCTGTGTAAGGAACCAATGCTTTAGGAATACGGATTCCCTCAGGTGTTTGGTTGTTTTCAAGGATAGCAGCGACAAT
The DNA here is from genome assembly GCA_051650425.1 of Bacteroidales bacterium. Classification (GTDB taxonomy): domain Bacteria; phylum Bacteroidota; class Bacteroidia; order Bacteroidales; family UBA7332; genus UBA7332. Next base: position 8,253 of record JBOFIZ010000225.1, on the reverse strand, counting down.
ACGAGGTAGTGCCATTGCAGAACCATTTAATGTGTGACATAGTTGAGGTTTTTTATCCTCACCACGGAAACGACATTTCAAGCGGTTAGCCTGATAGCTTTCGAAGTTTGATACAGAACTTACTTCTAACCAACGCTCCTGAGCAGCCGAATAAACTTCGAAGTCAAAAGTCAGAGCTGAAGTAAAACTCATATCACCACCGCAAAGACGAAGAATACGCCAAGGTAGTTCTAGTTTCTCAACCAAAGTCTGAACATAGTTTACCATCTCGTCCAGGATTTTGTATGAATCAGCCGGATTGGCGATTTGTACAATTTCAACTTTATCGAATTGGTGAAGTCGGTTCAAACCGCGTACATCTTTACCGTAAGATCCCGCTTCGCGACGGAAACAAGCTGAATAAGCTGTGTTTTTAACCGGAAGGTCTTTCGCTTCAAGGATGACATCGCGGTAGATATTTGTTACCGGAACCTCAGCAGTAGGGATCAGATAAAGATCATCCAACTGGCAGTGGTACATTTGACCTTCTTTATCGGGCAACTGACCGGTACCATATCCTGATGCTGCATTTACAACATAAGGAGGCTGGATTTCCAAATAACCTGCATCGCGGGCATTGTCAAGGAAGAAGTTGATTAAAGCACGTTGTAGACGTGCACCTTTTCCTTTGTAAACCGGAAATCCTGAACCAGTGATTTTAACACCAAGTTCGAAATCGATCAAATCATATTTTTTGCAAAGATCCCAGTGAGGAACCGCGTCAGAACCAAGGTTTGGCATTTCGCCACCTGTACGTTCCACTACGTTATCTTCAGGTAATTTACCTGCAGGCACTGCATCACAAGGTAAGTTCGGGATAGTGAGCAGGAGTGTAGTCATCTCCTCTTCAGCTGTTTTCATTTCAGCTTCAACTTCCTTCACACCTTCTTTTAGCGTAGCTACTTTTGCTTTATTTGTATCCGCTTCATCGCGTTTACCCTCTTTCATCAAAGCACCGATGCTTTTCGAAAGCTGATTCATTTCAGCTAAAGTATTATCTAATTGTAACTGTGCAGTTCTGCGTTTTTGATCATAGTCCAACACCTTCGCAATAACCTCTTCGGCATCAAAGTGTTTTTTCGCCAAACGGGCAATAACCTCTTGCGGGTTTTCTTTGATTACTTGTAGTGTAAGCATAAAGCCTTATCTCTTATTATTTTTAGTATAACCTTTCAATATGTGGCAAAGATAGAAAAAAAGAAGAGATCATAATCAATCCTTTTATAAAATTACCATCCTCCGCCTAAAGCTTTATACAAAGTTGTCGCTGCAAGCTTTTCTGTCAGAATAGCTTTGTTCAGACTAATTTCTGCATCAAGCAAGCTACGTTGAGCATCCAATACATCCATATAGCTGATAACTCCGTTTATATATTGAAGGTTGGCAAGGTCAAGATAGCTTCGTGCTGCCTGTTCACTCTTTTGTCTCGATTCGCGGATCTCTTTGGATTTGCGAACTGATACCAGAGCGTTATTCAATTCTTTGAATGCTTCCAGTACAACTTTTTCATAGTCATAGACCTGCTGTTCCATTTTGGCCTGGCTTCGTTTCCAGTTAGCTTTGTTTTTACCAAAGTTAAAGAGTGGAGATAGGACGTTTCCTCCAATTAATCCGATAGGGGATTTGAGAAAAGAGGATAGATCCCCACTTTCAAATCCTCCTTCAGCAGTTAGTTTGAAAGATGGAAACATAGAGGTAAAGGCAACTCCAACCTGTGCATGAGATTCTTTTAGTTTGTATTCGGCCTGCATGATATCAGGGCGTTGTTCAAGAATTTCAGACGGTAGCCCGATAGGTATATTTACCGGAGTTACACTGATTTTTTTTTCTCTTGGTAGATTTTCACCATCAAATTTACCTAAAAGGAAAGCCATGTCATTCTGCTTTTCTTTTTGTTGATACTCCAATGAAGGGATCAGAGTTTCAGTTTTAGCTAATTCGGCTTCTGCCTGTTTAAGTGCTAATTCAGAAGTCAGACCTCCCTCGAATCGAAGTTTTGCAATACGTACAGCTTCTTTACGCGCTGCTGTAGTTTGTGTAACGATTTGAAGCTCCTGATCAATTGCAATCAGTTCATAATATGTCCGTACAACCTGAGATATTATGCTTACCTGTAAAGCTCGTTTTCCTTCGATACTTTGCATGAGTTGAGCTTTGGCAGCATCATTAGCCCATCGGAGTTTTCCCCAGATATCCAGTTCCCATGAAAAGGAAGCGTTTGCAGCAAATGTATTAGCCGTTTTGTTTTTCTCTCCTTCATGCTCGGCCTCTAATTCAAGTCCAAGCCCCGGCATCATATTGGCGAATGCAATCTTTTTACCCTGATTGAATTCCGCAATAACAGCTTCAGCTTTCAGCATGTCTTTGTTGTTCTCCAGAGCTTCTTGAATTAAATCCTGAAGAATAGGGTCGGTATAGAGTTCCCACCATTTTAAATCACGGATTAATCCGGTCGATTGACTGGTTGTATCTATTTGAGCAGGTAACTCCATTTGTGGACGAACGAATTCTTTACCTACTTTACACGATGATAGCCCGGCAAGGACTATCATCGGTAAAATTATATATTTCTTACCCATTTCTTTTACGTTTTAAGCGATCTCTAAAATATGCCTTCCACTTGTAAACCTGAACAAAGAAGAAAGGCACTAATACGATACCGAGAGTAATTGCTACTAACATACCAAAGAATACACCTGTACCGATGGAATGTCTGCCGGCACTACCAGGTCCTGTTGCAAGAACCATAGGTAACATACCTAATACAAAAGCAAGAGATGTCATTACGATCGGACGGAAACGCATCTTTGCAGCTTCTATAGCAGCTTGCGTTATGTCCATGCCCGATTCAACTTTCTCTTTTGCAAACTCTACAATCAGGATAGCATTTTTAGCAGCCAGACCTATCAGTGTGACCATACCGATCTGGAAGTATATATTGTTCTCTAAGCCGGTTATCCAGATTCCCAGGTAAGCTCCTAATGCAGCTACAGGTAATGAAAGGATAACGGCAGCCGGAACTAACCAACTTTCATATTGAGCTGCAAGGAATAAGAATACAAATAGGAAAACAAGGGTAATGATAATGCCCATCTGACCTCCCGCCTTCTTTTCCTGATAGGAAAGACCACTCCACTCAATCTGAATATTCTGAGGCAAGTGCTTGTTTGCAATTGCTTCCATCGAGGCCATTGCTTCACCCGTACTGTAACCTTTGGCAGGTGTTCCGCGCATAACAGCTGATGTAAACATGTTGAAGCGTTTGATGTTACCCGGTCCGGTTGTATAACTGGTTGTTCCCAATGCCGTCAATGGGACCATTGTACCGTTATTGGCTTTAACAAAATACATACTCAGTTTATCTGAATTAGAACGATATTGTCCTTCTGCTTGTATATAAACTTTATATATACGATTAAACAGGTTGAAGTCATTCACGTATACTGAACCCAGATAAGCTTTCATTGTCGAGAAAATATCGGACATCGGTATTCCAAGAAACTTGGCTTTGTCACGATCAACATCGAAATACAACTGAGGTATATCAGATTGCAGAGCAGACGATATTTCAGCAATGGTTTTATCTTTTGATGCATAATGCATTAATGTATCTGCAGCATCTACCAACTCCTGAAATGATGATCCAGACCTTGCCTGAAGCTGAAGTTCAAATCCTCCGGATGACCCTAACCCGGGAACTACAGGTGGTTTTGTGAAATAAGCTTTTGCTTCGGGATAGTATGAGAATTCTGCGCGTGCATCTTCAATTACTTTATTTACAGTATATCCGTCATCAGCTCTTTCAGTCCAGTCTTTTAAGATAACATTCAAGGTAGACCTTGATTGATTGGTACCTACCTTGCCGCTTGATCCGGTTACGTTTTGAACATGTGCTACACCAGGATGCTCAGTCAGAAACGTGATTGCGCGATCTGTGATTTCGCGTGTACGATTCAATGTAGCACCTTCGGGCAATTCAAGCTCAATACTGAAAATCCCTTGATCTTCTTCGGGAATGAAACTGGTAGGGATAATTTTGTTTAAGATGAAAATAGCAATCAAAACAATCCCGAATCCAACCCATACTCGTTTGTAACGAGACATTACTCGTCTTAATATAGAAATGTAGGTGTTGTTTCCTTTGTCTAACCATTCATCAATTTTACGGAATACTATATTTTTATTATTTCCGTCTGAAGGCTTAAGGATGATAGCGCACATTGCCGGACTTAATGTCAAAGCAACTACTGTAGAAATTAAAACTGATACAACAATAGTTACTGAGAACTGGCGGTATAATTGTCCGGTAATTCCATCGAGGAAGCTAACGGGAACGAATACGGCTGCCAGTACCAATGACGTTGCAATCAGGGCACCAGCTAATCCTTTCATTGCTTTATGTGTAGCTTCACGAGCAGATAATCCTTCTTCATGCATGATGCGTTCGACACTTTCCACCACAACGATAGCATCATCGACGACAATACCGATAGCAAGGACCAATCCAAGAAGAGTCAGCAGGTTCAACGAAAAACCAAAAATAAGCATGACTCCGAATGTGCCGATCAAAGAGATAGGTACTGCAATAACAGGAATTAATGTTGCTCTCCAGTTTTGCAGAGATAGATAAACAACCAGAATAACAAGTAGCAGAGCTTCAAATAAAGTTATGTAAACTTCATGAATTGATTCTTCAATATACTTGGTGTTGTCGAATGGAACGATGTAATCCATTCCTTCCGGGAATGTTTGTTTCATTTCATTCATGGCTGCTTTAATCTGTTCAGCAACTTCCAAAGCATTCGCACCCGGTAATAAGTAGATACTTAATACAGCCGCATTTTTTCCATCTAATCCACTTTCGGTAGAATAAGAAGATGCTTCAAGAGAAACACGGGCAACATCACGAATGCGAACGATTGAACCGTCCTGATTGGCACGAACGACAATATCTTCGAATTCTTTTGTAGAACTTAATCGGCCTTTTGTACTGATCGGAATTGTAACATCCAAGTCGTTCATAGGCTGCAAGCCTAGTTCACCGGCTGCTGCTTCACGGTTCTGATCCTTTAGTGCGTCTTGCAAATCTTTCACAGTTAAACCGAAGCTGGCAAGGCGATCAGGCATAACCCAAATAAGCATGCCGTAATATCGGCTACCTACATTTGATATACGCCCTACACCCGGGATTCGTTTAAGAACATCAATTACATTGATTGTTGCAAAGTTGCTTAAGTATATTTCGTCAAATTTCGGGTCTGATGATGTGAGACATAGTGTCATCAATTGACTCGATGATTCTTTATCAACCTGAATGCCATTTTGAATAACCTCTGCCGGTAGACGGTTTTCGGCAAGCTTTACTCGGTTTTGGACTTCTACAGCCGCCAGATCCGGATCAACATCGACATCAAATGTAAGATTGATTGAGAGTCCTCCGGAGTTACTACTGCTGGATTCCATATAGATCATTCCCGGTGTTCCGTTTAACTGTTGTTCAAGCGGAGTTGCTACTGCCTGCGATACAGTCAGTGCACTTGCTCCGGGATAAGAGCAGCTTACTTTAATAACCGGTGGTGTGATTTTGGGATATTGATCAACAGGAAGTAGTTTTAGTCCGATGATACCCACAATGACGATAACAATCGACAACACCCATGAGAATACGGGGCGGTCGATGAAAAATCCTGGTTTCATAATCCTTCCTCCGTTTTAATTTTTTCCATTGTCGTTTTATCCCATGAATGTACTGGTCGAGCCTTCATTCCCGGTTTGAGTTTATGATAACCATCGGTTACGATTTGGTCATACATTCCGATACCTCGTTGAATAATTACTTCGTTTTCCAACTCTTTAGAAATTTCAACGAAGCGTCTTTCTGCAACAGAATCGCGACGCAGTACATAAACATATGCTCCACCGGTTTCAATGGAAAGAGCTTTACGAGGTATAATTACAGCATTCTCAATAACGTCAAGCAAAAGCTTTACCTTGGTGAATTGTCCTGGCAAAAGTTTTTTATCGGGATTTGCTAAATGAGCGCGGACAGTGAACGTTCCTGTTTGAGGATCGACTTGAGGATCTGCAAAATCAACATATCCTCTGATTGGATATAAAGAATTGTCAGCAAGTGTTACAGCTACAGTTGGTTGCCATGAACGAGTGGAGTCTTGCTCTCCTAACTTTACATTTCGTTCTTTGCTTTTCAGATAATCAAGTGCAGTCATTTTGAAATCAACTCGAACAGTGTCACTTTGGACAACTGTAGCTAAAAGGGATTTTCCTCCGGAGCCCGAACCAACTAAGGATCCGATATCCACATGACGCTCACTTACCTCTCCCGAAATAGGAGAACGGACAGTTGTATAGCTTAACTCTAATTCAGCCTGATCCAGATCGGCTTTACTCATAGAGACGCTGGCTTCTGCATTTTCCAGAGCTGCAGTAGCATTTTCTAAATCTAATTTACTTACTGCGTTTTGTTCGAAAAGAGGTTGTAAACGCTCGACATCACGTTTAGCTTTTGCAGCCTGAGCCTTATCTTTTTTGAGCTGAGCCCTGGCTTTATCTACGCGAGCTTTGTATTGAGCGGGGTTGATAACAAACAGAGGTTGATTAGCACTAACTTTTTTACCTTCTGTAAATAACATTTTCTCAAGATATCCGACAACGCGGGCGTGAATTTCAACATATTTATTCGGACGGATACGACCGACATATTCGCCTTCAATATCGACATTCTTACGTTTGGGATATTCTACAGTAACTACCGGAAGTTTCTCTACTTTATTCTCCTTACAGCTAAATAGTAGGAATGTGTAAAGTAAGACCAAAAAAAGGTGGGACTTTTTTAGCGTCATAAATATTTCTCAATTTTAGTTTGAATACAATACTAATTCTCTCATAAATATAGACAAGACAACAAAGAACAATGAGTAGAATAGGTGTTGATACGTTATTAAGTATGTTTTACGATGCAAAGTAGAATAATCTTTTGATAACTCACAATAGAGAATATATGTTTTATTGTTAATTAAGTAAAATAGAATGGGTGTTTTGATAATATTTGTGTTTGTTGAAGTTGAATTTGCATATATTATATCTTCCATCTCTCGAAACTTGCTTTATAATCTCTCTTTTATCTATCTTTGTCACCGATTCAATAAATCATTCAGTAAGAATTATGTACAGTAAAATGATGTACGAAGAACTTTCTCTTCGTTGGAATAAGATCAGACAGGCTATGTTGCAAGCCGAAATAGAGGCTTGTTTAATTAGTGGAACTGTTAACTTGTTATATGTTTCAGGTCGCGTGTTTAATGGTTACTTTTATTTGCCATTAGAGGGCGAACCGATCTTTTTTGTCAAACGTCCTTTAGGACTGAATGAAGGGAATGTTGTTTATATTCGTAAGCCTGAGGATATACCGACAATCTTGAATGAGCGAAAGTGTATTCCTGCATTGCATATCGGGTTTGAAGATGATACGCTTACGTATAATGAACATATGCGTTTGGCTTCTTTATTTCCTGTAGCGGCATTTAAAAATATTTCGGGACTAATGCGTTCGGTCAGAGCGGTTAAAACTCCTTATGAAATATCTGTATATCGTCAGACTTGTGACAGACATGCCAAAGTAATGGCTCAGGTGCCGGATTGTTATGAAAAAGGAATGACGGATCTGGAATTTAATATTGCACTCGAAAACTTGTTTAGAAAGAATGGTTCTATGGGGCTTTTCCGGGCTTTTGGCTCAAATATGGAAATCTTCATGGGAAGTGTTCTTGCAGGAGATAATGCAATGGCTGCGTCTCCTTATGACTTTGCAATGGGTGGTGCAGGAATTGATGCTTCGTTGCCGATTGGAAGTTGTGGGAAGGTTATGATGGAAGGAGAGTCTGTTATGGTTGATATGGGAGGGTTGTTCTCGCCATATATCAGTGATATGACGCGGACTTTTTCTGTGGGGCAATTGTCGGATTTGGCTTACAAAGCTCACGAAACCTCGATGGATATCCAGCATAAGATCAAAGATATGGCTCGTAGTGGTACTGCTTGTTCTGAATTGTATATTTTAGCATCGGAAATGGCTAAGGATGCCGGACTTGCAGAGTACTTCATGGGTTATGGGCAACAAGCGGCTTTTGTTGGACATGGTATTGGTTTAGAAATTAATGAACTACCTGTTTTGTTTGGTCGTTCTAAAGAAAGATT
>JBOFIZ010000224.1:0-1722 GCA_051650425.1 Bacteroidales bacterium | reverse complement strand
CCTTTCACGAATCGGCATGCATGAAAGCGTTGGATTATTTTGAGATGCAACTAGATCATAACGTGACAATCAGAACCGAATCGCCTGATTGTGCTTGTCGTTTATCGCTGGATCCCGATCTGATTTACAATCCGTATGCTGTACCTGTCATTATTGATCATCAGTCCGGTCAGCGAAGCTGGAAACCTTCTTCCGAAGATAAAGGCAAAACACTTGACAATATTCTGGCAGGCAGAAGTTACGAACAGCGGTTAATGCTTGAATACAGTGCATGCGTGAAGAATACGCTTGAGCAGCTTAAAAAAGAGACGCAGAACGATTTCCCTCAACTTCGGTACGAATATTTAGTGTTGTTAGCGCAGAATTGTTTTAAAGCAGGAATAGAGGAAGAAACAGCTGTTTATAAAACGTTGCTTCAGGAAGATTTGAGAGCCTGCGAACAGGAAATACGTGATGTGTTCAGATCGGTCTATGAAGTAACAAAACTGTTTGGGTCGAAAAGTGCCCTGAAAGCATGCCAGCACCTGACACTTGGATTGGATCACTTTTTCAAAAGACGCTTTGATTTTCGTTTTAACGAGCTGACGAATGGCGTGGAATACCGGAGTCGTGCATTGCCATACGGTAAATTTTCCTTAGTGACTGATCGTATTCTGAATTCGATGATACGGGCAGCACATAAAGAAGGATTGGATGTTTGGGATCGTGACGTTAAACGCTTTATTAATTCGGCAGATATACCCGACTACAACCCGATTGACTTTTTTCTTAAGACATTGCCCGAATGGGATGGTAAAGATCATATCCGGACATTGGCAGCAACAGTGCCTGTCGAGGATGCAGAAATCTGGCAATCCAATTTCTACACCTGGTTTTTAGGTATGGTGGCAGGATGGCAACAAAAAAATAAAATGCATGGAAATAGTACATTGCCGTTGTTGATCGGGGAGCAGGCTTGCGGTAAATCCACATTCTGTAAACGTATCTTACCACCCGAATTGCAGATTTATTATACAGACTCCATTGATTTTACCAAGAAACAGGAAGCGATGCTTTGCCTGACTCGTTATTTGCTTATAAATATAGATGAGTTCGATTCGGTAAGCTCCTCGTATCAGAGTTTTTTGAAACATGTAATTCAGAAACCTGTTGTGAATGTACGAAAACCGTTCGAAACGACTACGAAGATGAATCGACGTTACAGCTCATTCGTTGCGACTTGCAATAACGAAGATATATTGAGTGATCCTACAGGTTCGCGCAGATACCTTTGTTCGAAGATTACGGGCCGGGTAAATAATGAGGCTGTTATTGATTATCCGCAATTGTACGCACAAGCAGTAGCTGCATTGAACAGAGGCGAAACCTATTGGTTTGATGTTGAACATGCAAAACAGACAACTGACCGAAATCAAGCATTCAATCGGTTAACCATCGAAGAAAATTTATTGTTGCATTACTTCGAGGTCCCGGGTAAAGAGGGTAAAGGAGAGTGGATGAGTCCTACCGAAATTTTTCTGTATATTCAGAAAGAAAGTAAGATGAAGTTGGGCAATAAAGGACTGTCCGCTTTTGGTAGAATATTAAAAAAGCATGGATTTATTGACAAAAGAATCCGGACAGGGACTGTTTATTTGGTCAATCTAAAATAGATTTTTTTTCTGTTTTATCTGCAACATCTGCAACGTGTGTAGTAAGTATTTGATTAATAGGTGTTTGTTT
>JBOFIZ010000223.1:0-1959 GCA_051650425.1 Bacteroidales bacterium | reverse complement strand
GATTCGTGGCGGAACTGCACCTGCTTTGCCCAAAGGTACTCTACGGCAGTCAGGACATAGGGTGTTACATGATAAAACACACTGAATCTGCCATCCAGACCGTATTTGTACTTATCCCAGTATTGCTCATTGACATCGAATATTTTTGATTGTCCGAAGGTTGCATTCAAAAATACAGCCGGAGAAACGGTACATTTCAATCCGGTCAGCCATCCCATCATCTCGGTTGCTTTTACCTGTCCCGGTTCAGCATCATCGGGAAGATAGGAAACAGGGAGGTATTGAATGCCGTTTATATAATTACCTATTCCTTTTCCGTATATCATTTGACCGTAAAAAGTCAGGGGGTCTGCCAGACGCAAGGCTGTACTGAACTGAATGCCCAGGCCTGTTGTATTTCTAACTTTATCTTTCACTTTATCTACATACTGAAAATTACGAATCAACCCAGACAGACGGACATGACTGCTCTTGCTCCATTTATACTGAAGGTAAAAAGGAATATCGGGAATGGGTTGCGTGGCATTAGCGATCACCTGATCACCATCATAATCGGGGTAATCTTTTCCTTCGTATTTACCACCTCCGTCTCTAAAGACAGGTTTCTCAATACTGACACCAAAACCAAAGCCCTTATACGATTTTGAATTGTAACTGACCTGATAACCCTTGCTCCAGTTATTACCGGTCACACCGCTCCAGCTGATTGTAGCCGGTAAAGTGGCAACATCCGTAAATAAGGAATAATTATATCCCGCTAAGAAACCCCGGTATTTAATATACGCAGCACCCAGACTCGCATACTTATCCCCGTTGCCCCCCGTAAAATCAAATCTCAGATAGCCTGTCAGCTCATTTTTTGTATGTCCGAATCCGATTACCTCCAAATCAATGGCACTATTGAGCGGATTAATGAAAAAATCAGCTTTCTGTCCTTTCACAGCCGGTACATTTTCGATATGCGAGGGAGAAAAGTACATATTACCTGCTAAGGTGTTACCCAGATCCATCCCGATTATCGGCTGAATAAACCCACCAATTGCCATCAGAAATTTATTATTGGTTGTCTTTAACGTGAAGCGCGGTACAGGTACTGCACCCGGCCCGATTGGTTTGTTTTTGCCAAGCAATTCGGTTTCGCTTGCTGTCGTACGGTTATATTTAAACTCGGGATCCGTTGATTGCGCCTGTAACATAAAAGACATTCCCATACCCAGCATTAACACACAAGATTTCTTTATAACCGAACTATGTTTTATTCCTACTCTCACCCATTGGTCAGACATACAGCTTATTTTCATGTAAATTGTATTTAGATATCCAATAAAAAGGTCTGATTCCGAAAGCTCCCTTTTTATTATCGTATGATTATTTTTATTTGTATTACATTTATAACAAACAAAACAACGAATCGGTTAGTTTACAGGTATATCAAGTTGATCCATAATAAACAACATTCCATACTCTATAAACATTTTGTAGGTATAACGATCATATCCCTCCAGATTTTCGACATATCGGGGAGTCAGTAACAATACAGGATTATCTGCTTTTGTTCTCATTTGCAGTTTTGCTGCTAACCGATAGGTCTGGTCCTCCGGAATAAGATCCTTTTTGTCAGATACCATAAAGAGTAAAGGCGGATAGCTTTTATGGGCTTTCACCTGATGATAAGGTGAGACATTGTATATTTTCCGAAATGAGATACTATCCTGAGCATTAAACACTTTATTGTTGTGGAAAAGCAAGCGTCCGTGACTGTTGTAATCTACAAAATCATAGACGCCATCTACCAGGACAGCCGGAGTGTTCAGATTATGTCTGTTGAACATATCCAGCAACGCTGATGCTCCGAACTGACGCCCGATAAAAGCTACTTTTCCGGGAGACGTATATTTTTCTTTGATCAGATATTGATAGGATGAATAGATATCATCCACCCTGTTACGTATATTCAGT
>JBOFIZ010000222.1:0-7741 GCA_051650425.1 Bacteroidales bacterium | reverse complement strand
GATCTTTAATCACAATTCGCTCTCGTTACTTAATTTATTTTGATTTAATACTGCGAATGTAAAACTTTATTTTGTCTATCAAAGCATCTATTTCGATTTTTTCGTTCAAAATGATATCAAAATCATATAAATTATATCCATCCTTATGAATTCCGACACGAAAACGAGCATTTGACAACAAAACTATCGCTATAGCCCGATAACTGCAAGCAGATATCAAGTCAATCAAAACATCAGTCTTATTACTCCGGATTCGCTGTTTGAGTTCTCCCGAAATAGCCCCGGAAAAATTAAAATCCTTCTTAGAGACATAGATCACATCTTCTGACTCTTTAGGATGAGTATTATTTTTAGCCACGAGAATCAGTCGGACTTTTTTTCCTTTTGATTTTAGCTCTTTGGCGAAAGCCTGAATCTGATCCTTATCAGTATCAAAACCCAGTATATCAATTGTCTTCACCTCATCAAACTCGAGAAATTCAGCACTATCCCTTTTTTGGGATAGTGCTTTTTTTATCTTACGTGCCAGAAATAATCGTTTCATAGCTGACCTATTAATGATAAAAACTGATCTTCATTCATTATCTCGATACCTAGAGCTTTTGCTTTCTCTAACTTGGAAGGTCCCATATTCTCTCCTGCAAGAATCAAAGAAGTTTTCGATGATATAGAGCTTGTATTTGCACCTCCGTATTGTTCGATAATTTTTTTGTATTCATCCCGCGAATGTTTACTGAATTTTCCACTGATAACAATATTTTTGCCTTCCAGAATATCGGACACTCGTGCTTCGGGCTCTTCTTCAACAACAGAGAACTGTAAGCCATATTCACGTAATCGCTCAACAATTTCTCTATTTTTCTCATCTGCAAAATAAGATAAAATACTATCTGCAATACGATCTCCAATTTCATCCACACCTATTAACTCTTCTTTATTTGCAGTCATAAGAGCATCCATAGTTTTAAAAGCTACAGCCAGTTTTTTGGCTACAGTTTTACCAACGAAACGAATACCTAGAGCAAATAAAAGATTTTCAAACGGTGCTTGTTTCGAATCTTCTATACTTTTCTTCAGATTATTGGCAGACTTCTCACCCCAACGTGGCATACGGCTCAATAGTTTCGTATCAAAAGCATATAAATCTGCAACATTGGAAATAAATCCATTCTCATACAAAAGATCTACAGTTGCTGCACCTCCTGCAATATTCATCGCATTTCTTCCAAAAAAGTGCTCAAGACGACCTTTTATTTGTGGCGGACATGAAGAATCATTCGGACAATAATACGCCGCTTCACCTTCGTAACGCACCAGCTTTGTGTTACACTCTGGACAACACTGAACGAAACGAACTTTTTCTCCAAGCAAAAGACGCGCAGCTACATTTACTCCAGTAATCTTAGGTATAATCTCTCCGCCTTTTTCAACATAAACCATATCGCCGATATGTAAATCCAACGAATTGATTATATCTTCGTTATGTAAAGAAGCTCTCTTTACAGTTGTTCCTGACAAAAGTACAGGGTCCAGATTAGCAACAGGAGTTACAGCTCCGGTACGTCCAACTTGAAAACTGACACTATTCAGACGTGTTTCAGCCTGTTCTGCCTGGAATTTATAAGCAATTGCCCAACGTGGAGATTTCGCAGTATATCCCAACTCTTGTTGCTGACTGATAGAATCGACTTTTATCACGACACCATCTGTCGCAACAGGTAAGTTTTTACGGTCAATATCCCACTTATTCAGGAATGCATAAACTTCTTCCAGTGTGCTGCATCTTTGCATAGCCGGAGATATTTTAAAGCCCCATTCTGCAGCTTTGTGTAAGTTTTCGATATGCGAATCTGAAGGGAGTGCTTCACCCAACATATAATACAAGTAGGCATCCAGTTTTCTTGAGGCTACGACAGCCGGATTTTGCAACTTCAAAGTTCCCGATGCTGCATTACGTGGATTCGCAAATAAAGGCTCCTCATTAAGTTCCCGTTCTCTGTTTATATCATCAAAAACTTCCCAGGGCATCAAAATCTCACCGCGCATTTCAAATAAAGCCGGATAATCCCCACCTCTTAATTGAAGAGGAATAGAGCGAATGGTTTTTACATTAGCCGTTACGTCATCACCTTTTTCTCCATCACCCCTTGTTACGGCTCTCAATAGTTTTCCGTCTTCATAAGTAAGCGAAATAGACGTACCGTCATATTTTAATTCACATATCAGCTCAAAAGGCTCATTTAATGTCTTAGCGACACGCTGATAGAAATCAGCCACTTCTTCATAGCTGTATGTATTCGATAACGAAAGCATAGGGTACACATGTGACACTTGCTTAAAAGCTTTATTTATATCGCTACCTACGCGCTGTGATGGTGATGAACTATCATAAAACTCAGGGTTAGCCTTCTCCAGCTCCTGCAATTCTTTCAACTTCCGGTCAAATTCGAAATCGGATATGACAGGCATCGAAAGAACATAATAGTTGTAATTATGATCGTTCAACTCCTTGCGAAGCTCTTCTATTTTGTTTCTAATTTCTTCTTTACTCATAGATATCAGTCTTTTGCAGGTTTAATAACACCTACCACACGAGATAAGCAAAACAATTCTTCTTTCGGAAGTAAATATGGCTCATATAAAGGATTCAGAGAAACACATAAGAAGCTATCCGGATTTTGTTCCGACTCAAACAATTGCTTCATTACAACTCCCTGTGCTGTATCAAGTACATAGGTTTTCCCGTATTTTACGTCTGTCACTTCCCGTATCATCCGACAAGCTACAATATCACCCGATTCATATTCAGGACGCATACTGTCACCTTTTACATCAATCGTAAAATCATAGGCTCCCAATGAAGGAATAGAATCCAGATAATCACATTCGTTACTTTGCACTCCCGAACTGAAGCCCGATAAAGAACCCGCCTGAGCACCGAATGGAATATGAGGCAACTTATCTTTCCGTTTCTTAGAAGTCTCAATTTGAGAATTGTTTAATGGGTTTTCACCAAATAATATTCCGATTGGGATATTCAGAGCTTTGGCTATTGTTTCAACAGTTTGAATACGAGTTGAGTTATGTTTTATTATTCTTTTTAATCCACTTTCGGACATTCCGATTTCTGAACAAAAGTTTTTCAGAGTTATCCCTCTTTCGTCCAATATATCTTTTATTATAGCGAATTTTGGCATACCAATATATTTTCAATTACTACAAAGAAACAAAAATCCAGTAATATCTATTTGATTTTACCTCATAATAATTTTGATTAACAAAATATATTTAGCGAGAGCATAGCTGTTATGTCTAAACACAGAAGTATTATGTAAAAGTCAGGTTCAACTACAATTGTTTTTTAACTTTCTCAACAACCCTCACCTCAGCTAAATCCAAATGCTATCAAAACAATAGAAAATTGATCTTTATGTCAATTTAAGCACCTCTTGTTTTTTTATCATAAATCCGATTATTAATTTTACCCAGAATCAATTATTTTCTCGAAATCGACTCAATCTTTAGATTTATTCAGTCAATCTCTACAATTTTTGACTGGATCTTTTGATTTTTGGACTGGATCTTTGATTTTTCGCCGTATATAATTTTCTTTATATACGTATTAAGAACTAATTATATACGTATTATAATCTCTTTTGCTACGTATTATAAATTAAAATTACAGTTTAAAAAATCAAGTCGATACATACATCTGGTAATCAAGTAAATACATAACATCATTTCCTTGCGTTATTTTCGCTGTTCAGTCTTAATAAATATTTTAGCCCATTCTCAGCAATTAGCCTAAATCAAAAAGAAAGTAAAATATACATCCTGGAAGCATTATGATAAATCACATTTTTACAGCATCATTTATAATCACTTCAAGGCTTTTATGCCTCTTTGAAAATAGTTATTTTATATAACTCACTTTATATATTCATTTTCTATATATACATAAACTATAACCTCCTTTAGCTGATTTATATCTTTCCTCTATGTAATTTCGCGCCATTTTATCGCAGATGCGAAATCTGCATGTTCAAATAGCAATATTCGTTAGCATATAATTAATTTTTCATATATCACAACCTAAACTTAATTACAAATAATAATGAAAAAGAATCTTGGTTTTATGTATGGCATTATTTCAGCCTCTACATTTGGATTAATCCCAATGTTTTCAATTCCAACTCTGGAGGCCGGTATGTCTGTTAACAACGTGTTATTTTACCGTTATTTATTTTCGACTATTATTTTAAGCCTGTATTTAATAATCAGCAAGCAAAGCATTCGCGTCAAAAGAGATGAACTTATTACATTAGCAGAACTTATACTTCTTGGCGGAACAACTGCTTTTTGCTTAATGAAGTCATTTCAATATATACCAAGTGGTGTTGCGACGACTATACATTTTTTATATCCGGTTGTTGTCACTCTGTTAATGACTATTTTCTTTAAAGAAAAATTCTCTATCTGGATTATGTTCGCTGTAGGATTGGCAATATCGGGAGTAGCTACGATTAGTGGATTAAGCTCCGGTGCTGATGTAAATTTCACGGGTGTATTTTATGCATTAATGGCTGTTCTAACCTATGCACTGTATATCATTGGAATTAACAAGTCTAAGGCTGGACGTATGAACTGTATTTCAATGACTTTTTATATAATGGTACTGCTGACTGTATTTTTCTTAATTACGTCTCTCTCTGAAGGTCGGTTTGAATTAGTTCAAAACTGGAGTTCGATAAAGGATCTTACAATGCTCGCTGTTTTCTCGACTTTACTATCCAACTTTACGTTGATTCTGGCGATTAAAAACATTGGTTCTACAACAACTGCTATTATGGGATGTGTCGAGCCTGTTACTGCAGTTATTATGGGAGTTTTATTCTTAGGAGAACCTCTATATTCGCATCAGATAGTTGGTATAATATTAATTCTGATATCTGTCACTTTTGTTATACTATCTGATAAGTTGACGCCCAAAATCAAAGCTTTGGCTACTAAATTTGCTCGCTGAGCATAATTAATAAAAAAAAGTAAGACTCTTGAACTTTATTATTCAAGAGTCTTACTTTTTTTTATTACTGTATCTGATTATTGATTCAACTTACTTTTCAGAAAGTCACACCATGCGCTAAGACCTTCACCGGTTTGAGCCGAAACCTCAAAGAATTCAAGGTGATGATTAACCTTCATCGCATTTTCTTTCAGTTTTGCCAAATCACTTTTCAAATAAGGCAAAAGATCTATTTTATTGATAATACATACCTGCGCACTTTCGAACATATACGGGTATTTAAGCGGTTTATCATCGCCTTCCGTTACACTAAGAACCACTACTCTCAGACTTTCCCCTAAATCAAACATAGCAGGACATACCAAATTACCTACGTTCTCTACAAACAGCAATGAATGATCCTGTAGCTTCATTTCTTTAGCCGCATGATTAACCATAGGAGCATCTAAGTGACATCCGTTTTCTGTATTGATCTGTAAAGAATCCACTCCTGCCGCTGCAATACGATCGGCATCGTTAGTCGTATGTTGATCACCCTCTATGACAGCAATCGGCATTTGATCCTTCAACAGCTTGATTGTTTCCTCCAGTAGAGTTGTTTTACCCGAACCCGGTGAGCTTACAATATTGATACAACAGATATCTTTTGCTTCAAAGTAACCTCTGTTTCTCTCAGCCATAGCCTGATTGGATGATAAAATATCTCGTTTCACCTCAATCTTACGATCATGATGATGATGTTCGTGGTTATGACTATGATCGTGATGATGTTCATGACTATGATGATCATGGTCATGATCGTGTCCATGATGATAATGCGAATGATTTGTTCCGTGATCTACACACATAATTCTATCGTTTAAAAGTTGATTATTATTTTATTCTTGTATTGATAATGATGACAGCGCCAATTCTCTGCCCTGTATCAATTCTATCTGCGTCGAATTGCAGTAGGCACATGTATCCGTATATTGCACTTTCGGTGTGAACTCGCGATTACAACCACTGCAATACATTAAAGGTTCACGCTTAATCAGACGAATTTCGCTATCTTTCAATATCTCCGAATATTGCTTAGTTGCGTTCAGTGAAAACAGCAAAGCTTCGCTATCAACGCCTGCCCAGGTTCCTACTTCAATTTCTATTTCAGTTATTTTCTTCGCATTCTCTTTCTTCGCTTCTTCTATAGCAAGATCGACAATACTCATTGCAATTGATAATTCATGCATATTTTCTGCGTATTTGATTTGTTTTTCTCTCTGTATGCTGCAATAGCAGCAAGCTGTCCTACAGGTATTCCTCCGTCATTACAAGGAATTTTTGTCTGATAATATACAATCAGATCTTCTTTCCGAAGACGACTAATCAATATTTCTGTCAGCAATTTATTCTGAAATACTCCTCCGGTCAGTATAACGTTCCTTATACCCGACTCGGAGCTCTCTTTTATTAGAGCTGCTGCAATCATTTCCGCACAAGTCAAATGAAAACGTTTAGCTATATATGATGTAGTAGTATTCTTATTTATATCTGATAAAAGACCGTCTAAGACCGGTACTAAATCCCACGGATTCGAATCATTTGTCTGATATGCCTCCAATGCGTCATCAATACTTCCCGTATGTTCCAGTTTCATGGCAGCTTCAGCCTGGAAGGAATTTATATCACACAGACCCAGCAACGAACTGACAGCATCAAACAAACGCCCTGCCGATGATGTCTCTGTCTGATTTATTCCGGACTCCATAATACGTTTCATAATCCCGATCTTTTCTTTCCCGATTCGCTCTACAAAAGAATGCGGTAAGTCATAATCTTTACCCAATAACGAGACTACATAGCTTAATGCCATTCTCCATGGCTCTTTAGCTGCTTTATCTCCACCTGGCATCGGAACATAAGGCAGATGCCCCACTCTCTCATAGTGAGTCCGGTCACAGCGGAGTAGTTCTCCGCCCCATATTCGCCCATCATCTCCAAAACCGGTTCCGTCCCATGTAACTGCCAGACACGCTTCATTCAAATTAAACTCTACCATGGCACTGACAGCATGGGCATGATGATGTTGAACCCGATAAACAGGCAAGTTCATCTTCTCTGCCATTTCATCACCCATCCGTGTGGACTCATATTGCGGATGCTTATCCGTAATGATATATTCGGGTTTAAAGCGAAAAAGAGCAATCAATCGCCCCATCGTTTCTTTATAGGCTGTGACCGACTCCAGATGAGTCAGATCTCCTATATATTGACTTAAAATTATCTGATGTCCTTTGCCGATAGCAAACATCCCTGTTATTTCAGCACCGAAAGCCAGACCGCCTTCAACAGAAGTTGTAAGATCATACGGTTCCGGCGTGTAACCCCTGGCTCTTCTTAAAAGCTGACTCTCTTCATTGATAATTCTTACGACCGAATCATCTACCCGATTATAAATATCACGGTTATGCTCGATATACAAATCAATCATAGGATCTAAGTAATTACGGGCCTGAGCATTCGAAACCAACATGGGTTCACCCGGACGGTTTGCACTTGTCACCACAAGACATTCCGGACCTCCGTATCGAAACAAGTCATAATGTATCGGTAAATAGGGAAGCATCACACCGATTGTATTCAGTTTCCCGTTAATTGATTCAGATAACTTTCGCTTCTCTTTCAATACAACGATCGGTCTTCGCCAGGATGTCAGAACAGTCTCTTCTTTATTATCCA
>JBOFIZ010000221.1:0-3611 GCA_051650425.1 Bacteroidales bacterium | reverse complement strand
CATCGATAGCCAGAATTTTAACCTTGCTGTCAGAGAACAGAATACTTTCCATTTCGATCAGTAACTCACGCATTACATTACGTTCTGCCGGATCGTCCAAAACATTATGGTTTGGCTGGAATGTTTTTTTGTTGGTTATATATTTCAGTATAACTGCTTTGCCATATTTGGAACTTACTGTATTGAAGTCCAGATCAGAGATATCAGGAATATTTTTATATATCTGAGCCAAAAGTGTTTCGTACACTTTTGTAAATGCCGCACTGCGAATGAAATCATAAACGTCACGACACGAACCGATTTTATCTCCATGAAGTTCAATTACCGAATTCATTGAGCGATCAATCGTTGTGATGCTTACACCACTTCTTTCAGGAGAAGCATGATAAAGTGTGCGGATATCTCTTAATTGCAAAGATGGAGCTTTGTCTTTTGCAAATCCTGCAGAGAATTGATAATCTTCAATGATGATATTGATAAGATCACGTTCTTTTTTATATCCGAAAATTTCATCCAGAATTGTATGACTTTCCACCAATCCTCCTTTAGTACTCATTCTCATTGCAGCAAATACTTCCCAATATTTAGCAAAAATAGAGAAAGCATCTTTTATCTCAGCGCGGAAAATATCCATGCTGTTTTTTGTGTCTCGTAAATATCCTCCTACAGAGAATCGTACTAATCCTGTTGCATAAGGTACCGCAGCGATACCTCTGTAAAGAGCCAGATACTGACAGAAACATAAAATATCTGCATAGGAGAATCCACCCATTACACGGAAGTTAAACAGGTATGAGCCATCCGAATCAAGCCATTCGATCAAACTGTTGTCAATATTACTGCATATTTCTTTGGCTACACTCTTAGCTAAATTAATACGCTCTAAGGATTCATTTCTGAAAACCTTATTGACACGGAATTTATTCAGATTGCCGACAAGCTTTTTCTGATAATATACAAAAAAAGGCTCTTCGTTATATTTGAAGTCATCAGGTAATCCTAATACATCCAGTTTATCCAATGATACTAATTCGTCTAATAAGAATAGGTATAAAGGACTGCCTTCGAATTCAGCTGTTTTATGCAATTGCTTATGAGTACTGTTGGCATTGGATTTCTGAGTTCTACCGATTTGATCCAGTACAAAGCGAACGATTGATTCTTTGATCTTATATCGGGAAGCATTCTTTGGTAATTCGCTTTCCAG
Organism: Bacteroidales bacterium; assembly: GCA_051650425.1. Lineage (GTDB taxonomy): Bacteria > Bacteroidota > Bacteroidia > Bacteroidales > UBA7332 > UBA7332. The sequence continues at coordinate 2,404 of JBOFIZ010000221.1, read as the reverse complement.
CGTATCTTTGATTTTTTTAGCTGTTTGTGCAACTTCCAATAGGTTGTTAAGCATCAGTAACGAGCAATTGTTACCGTGTGTTGCACTGTTTCTTTCTCTTACAAACGGAATGATGTCCTTTGCCTGAGGAGTTACGGCCAATGCACCTAAACGATTTCCTGTAGCTGAAAGATTTTTTGTAGTTGACAAAGAAGAAACGGCACGAATATTGGACTGAGCATTAATATTGTTCAGAATATAGCGTGAAAGGCTTCTCCATTTAGGCATTTCATCGTCATTCGTTTTTACACTGTCAGCATATGCCTCATCTAAGAATAATGTAATTTTACAATTATTCATCAGACGAAGGAAGTTATTTACCGGTTCTGTATTGAAATCAGTAAATCCGGTAGGATTGTTAGGGTCATTGATAAGGATTGTTGTATTCTCACAGAATAAATCCCAAAGACTGCCACTGTCATCAAATAAAGACAATGTCGATTTAATGCGGAGTAGTCTGTCTGTTAGTCGCTGGTAAGCAATACGACCATCTTCCAGATTCTCTATTTCAATATCAAAGGGATTAATATCAAAAGAATCGTCCGGTAGGAGATCTTTATATTCCCAGGCTTGCATACCATTATATATAATGTATGGTTTTGGTTTGCCTTTTGAATTAAACAGAAGATCACGGATAATCATTTGTGCAGAATCCGAAACAGAAGTTTGCTCCAAATTACCCAAAGCCGATAAGAAATCTTTTACAATATTCTGATCTTCTGTCGAAAGAGCTCTGTACTTCTCACGTATGCCCAGATCATTAAGGAAGTTGTCATAACGTCCTTTATTGTTGGATTCATTATCTGTTTTAGTTATATATGCCTGGTATTTCTCAAGGAAAAGATTAATACCGAAGTTTTTATGAAAATGATTTTTAAGTGTACGTTCGTAATTGCTCGGAATGATACTTAAGATCAGTTCGCACGCACGCAACACTTTAGGAGATACCTTTTGCAGAGGTTTTTGTAATAAGTATTTACCGAATGTACGGATCTGATTACGTCCACCACCTTCGAGTACACTGATAACCTCGATATTTTCACTTCCCGAATAGAAATACTGACGCATTCTTTGCTCGAACTCTTCAATCAACTCGCGGGTTTGAGAATATCTTTTTTCTTCTTTATGGCAGTTTTCCAGAAAGAACATGAAATCGCGCAATTTCTCCAGAGAATATTTATCCTGAATAATTTTACGGGAGAAATGGTCAAGTTTGAAAACGTTCAATCTTTTGACAGCATCTTTATCCGTACCGACTTGTTCTTTAAGGATTTGTTGTATTTCTTTTTCATATTCGGCAATCTGCAATTCAATCTTTTCGCGGAATTCGAGAAGATATGACGGATTGACGTTCTCAAGAATCAAACGTAAGTTTAACTGGGTATTCGCAGGAGAACCCAATTTTTTAGTATGTACTTTATTTAAAGAATTGATGATTCCGTTATGGAAACAGAAGACGAGTGAAGTATTAGAGCTGCGACTTTCTTTTGAATCGTCAACGATGACTATTCTTGTCAGCAACGGAAACCATTTGTCGCTTGAATAAGGATTGACACGCATGTGTTTCACTTTAACGACAAATATGGAAGTAGTATCCAAAAGCATTTCCTGGTATAGAACATCTGATGAAGGATTTTCAAGCACACGTACTGCATCGCGGCTAAAAACATCACCTTGCAAAAGTTGAACAGCTTTATCGGCAGAACCCGAAACTACGGTCTGGATCATTCCGTTCAAACCTTTAAAATTGACAGCCCAGCGAGCTCTGTTTAAGAAATCGTTTGTCTCGGCTTTAGTTGTATAATGTGTACTTTGGCTGATCATTTGCTCCAAAGTATCCATTAAATAATTCCAATGAGCTTCATTTAAATCGCCGGTTACGCCGATTACGTCTCTGTATTTACGCAAATCAGAAACCTGACCGCCCAATTGGACTTGTGAAATAAATTCGATATGACTGCTTTTTACCGGAGGAGTACCTACAGAAAAGTCATGCGTATCTTTTATATTCTTCAATAATTTCTTTGCTTCCGGATTAGCGGTTTTTGTTTCGAGGAAATTATTGATTTTTTTCACAAACTCTGTCCTTTTTCCACTCAACTCAAAAGCCTTCGAATTAGTGGTCGGATAAAGCATCAAAGAAACATCCGTATATCCCGGAATATCTTCTCTGAACTTTAATAGGTAGCGATTGATCTCAGCTTGTTGTGCAGTCGGATCATCCGGCTCTTCAAAACAAAGCTTCACAAAACTCGTCAGATTATCATATATATGACGAGGAAGAAAAATTTCAGCACGCTCTCCCAATGATTCATACAGATTGAGTAATTGTCTGGCTTCATTACTCAAAAAGGCTCTTGGTTCT
>JBOFIZ010000220.1:0-1776 GCA_051650425.1 Bacteroidales bacterium | reverse complement strand
TGCCACAATGTTCGTCCTTTTTTGAATATATAACCAATTAAAGAATATCTATGATGAAAAAATTATCAATTGTAATGGTGTTGATTATGACAGCTATTCATTCTTTTACTCTATCTGCTCAAACAGTAGAACAGGGATTGCGGGTAGGGGATAAAGCTCCGGAGTTTACCCTTAATGATCAGAATGGGAATCCGGTAACTCTGTATTCGTTACTTAAAAAAGGACCAGTCGTTCTTACCTGGTATCGGGGTGGATGGTGTCCTTATTGCAATCTGGCTTTGAAATCATTAGCTGAAAAATCAACAGAATTTAGTGATTTGGGTGCTACTTTTCTGGCTATTTCTCCCGAGTTACCCGATAAAACGGCTTCTACTGCAGCGGATAATAAGCTCCCGTTTGCTGTATTATCAGATATGAACAACAATGTCGCCCGAAAATATGATTTGGTATTTCAACTTAATAAAGAAACAGTTCAAGCTTACGAGAAAGGATTCGGTCTAAGTGACTACAATGGTAATGAAAAAGGTGAATTACCTGTTCCGGCCACTTATATCATAGATCAAAAGGGTATAATACGTTACGCTTATGTAAATCCTGATTATAAACATCGGGCTAATCCTGATGAAGTGCTGGCTCAGTTGGCAACGATGGTTCATGCAGCTAATAATAATAAATTAGTTCTTGTATGGAGCAGTGATGATCCGATGCTTGCCGAACGTGTAGCGCTTATGTTTCCTCATGCAGCACAAAAGAATCAATGGTTTTCGGATGTTACATTAGTGATTTGGGGGCCGTCGGCGAAGCTTATAGCAGAGAACAAAGAACTTCAGGAGAAACTTCGCTCGATGGAAGCAGATGGCGTAAAAATACAGGCTTGTGTTGCCTGTGCGAATGCTTATGGTGTGACTGATCAGTTGAAACAGTTAGGCTATGAAGTGCTTCCGATGGGTATTCCTTTGGCGAATTATCTCAAAAGGGGATATCGTGTGCTTACATTCTGATTTAGAGGAATAGAAGTAGGTTTTGTAAAATATTTAATTATTTTTGCATCAAACCTATAAATATCAAGACATGAAACACAAACACCTTATTTCTTTTTTATCCCTTTTTTTCCTGCTTACAGCATGTGACAAAGAAGAGTCAATGGAATGGGATATGACCCCCGTAGAACTTCAGATCAGTGTCGTCGATCAGGATTATAATGATTTGCTCAATCCGCGTAATGAGTATGCTCTGGATCTGACAAAAATCAAAGGTCTTCATCTCGAAAAAGAATACTCCTGTAAGCCTATGGGCGATAATGATGTAAATACGCGCTATTATCTGCCTACGTTCTATGGTCTTAAACAAGCCAAAATGGAACATGAAAACATCTATATTCTTCGGATCGGAGAGTTTGATGGAGCGGTAAATTTTAAAGATGAATCTTTTCGGATCTTGTGGGAAGATGGTACGAGTGATACCTTTACTTTCAATCGTGAGGTCGAAAAGAAGAAAAATGACAGGCGTATTAAAGAAGAACTTTATCACAATGGGGTGAAAGTGTCGGATAATCTGAGAAAAGTTATCCGTATCAGTAAATGGATAGATAAATCTGAATCGGAAGAATAGTATCATAACTTTCGATTCTTATTCAAATAAGTAAGCTGTTAATGAATCGCATCGTTCGTCTGAATGAATGCGATTCATTGTTTTAGAGAGTATTATAGCAGAGTTGATGAATTTTATTTTATGTTTGTCTTCTGATATGAAAAACTAATCTGATATATTATGAAA
>JBOFIZ010000219.1:0-2260 GCA_051650425.1 Bacteroidales bacterium | reverse complement strand
ATACATTGAAGTGACCGGTATTTTTACACCACGTGGAGGTATCAGCATCCACCCGTATTGCAATTACGGACGTAAAGGCACAAAGTACGAAGAACTGGCAACATCGCGTTTATTCAATCACGATAAATAATCAGATCTTCAGTATCATACAAAAAAGGTTCCCAGAGCGGTTTGCTCTGAGAGCCTTTTTTTATATATTCGGATTATAAATGCTTGGATTCAAATATGTTTCTAAGTAAAGTTATTATATTTGAGACTTAAAATAAATTTTATGGATCCGATAAATTCTTATTATCAACATTTTAAAGGAGGCTTGTATAAACTACTTTACCTTGGTCGGGATAGTGAAACACTTGAAGAGGTAGCTGTTTATGAAGCACTTTATGGAGATAAAAGTATATGGGTGAGACCCAAAAAACTTTTCTTTGAAGAAATAGAGATCAATAATAAGCGGATTCCGCGCTTTAGAAAACTTACCAATGAAGAACTATTATGCTTACAAAAAGAGAGCAGGAATACCTGAGTAAAAAACATCAGGGAGGTGTAAACAATGGCAAAGGAGGTAAATGCGAATTGTATTATCTGGTTTATGAGCTTTTTAATCTGATAGTTCAATGTAAAGACCATTTAGACAAGACTTCTTTTTGTGTTCAAAAAGAAGATACTTTCGTCGATGATCTATGCTTTATCTTTCCGGATAGAAGTCAATCCTTTGTACAGATAAAGAATGTGAAAAATCTAAACTGGGGTGATCCCGGAGAATTCAAAACTCTCGGTTATGATTTTATTCGTCAAAAAGAAGAATCTGATCCATGTCGTTTAAGTTTAGTTTTATCGAATCAGACTGTCTATGAGAATATGCAGCTTCCTCCGTTTGGGCTACAAGAGTTTGTGAGTGTGATACATTTTCCCTATTTTGAAGAGTTAGAAAGATATCTAAATGTAGAGTGTTTCTTATCGCGTTTAAAATGTATTTCGGCTTATGAAGTTCCGAAAAATGATCAGCTATTAAGTCTGGCTATTACTTTTTGTGGTATATGCAGCTCCGTATCTTTTAATAAAGATCATACTCTGCAATATGTCGTTGATTCTGTAAATAGATTCTCCAGTTCAAAAATAAACTATATATTTGGGAAGAAAATAGAAATGAAAAAAGGAACGGAAAAGATATTGTCCGAAATTGACGACTTCACTTTTTCTATCCAACATTCTGCATTCCTATGGTGTTATAAATGTGATAAGGGAGAACTATTCTCTGATCAATTTTCTAAATTTGAAGAATTAATTCTTCGCAAAGGTAAACTCAAGAGTTTTGAGGATTTCGAAAATATAATAACTGAATTATGAGAACCGAATCAAAATATTGCACAAAGGATGCTCTAAGCTTTTTGAATAAATTGGCTTCTGCTGATACTTCAGTTAATGAGTATAGGGATTCTTTTTTTCAGCTTGGAAAAATATTAGGTCTTCAAATAGATAAACTTATTCCGGATCTTCAAAATGGCTTTGCTTTAGCTTGTTCATCAGAAGATTCCGATTGGCTCGCATCCGGACTTTTGTCTCAATTGGAGCATAAAGACCCTTCTGTTGCCGTTTTCTGGAATGAGCGGCAAACGATAGGAGAGTTTACTATGGCTCCTATTGTAAGATCTTACCAAGAAGATTTGAGTCAATGCAAAATATTGGTTATTGTGAAATCAATAATCTTCACATCCTGTGTAGTTAAAACTCAATTGCTCAGACTTATTTCCGAGATGACTCCCGAAAGAATAATTATTGCTTCTCCGGTATTCTTTAAAGATGCAGATGTTCATTTGAAAAATGAGTTTCCGGAAGAGATAAGTGATAAATTCGAATTTATCTACTTTGTTATAGATACAGACACAAATGAAAGAGGTGAAGTTGTTCCGGGTATAGGAGGCAGTGTTTACGAACGATTAGGTTTAGGAAATAACACAACAAAGAATAAGTATGTACCCGAGCTGGTGAAGAAACGCAGAGCTTTATGTTATGATTATTAGAACCAGAGAATATCATACAAAAAAGGTTCTCAGAGCGGTTTGCTCTGAGAGCCTTTTTTTATATCGTCTTGTCGGGATGTTTCTGCAAATCCCCGACAAATTAAAGCGAAATCTTCTTCAGACTCTCACCCGAATCATTTTTGACTTCCACTACCAGATCCTTATTGTTTTTATCCAGAATCATCACCGTTGCACCACCCTTTTGAGGCCCGCCACCAATGATGGAAGGAAATGGATTA
>JBOFIZ010000218.1:0-3781 GCA_051650425.1 Bacteroidales bacterium | reverse complement strand
GCTCTTTGAACTAATTTGATATAATCGACTCTGGATGTGTTCGGCTCCAATGTATAATCAATAATCACAGAATCACCTTTGGCAGTACTGCTGGAACTATAATGTGTCTGATACTTCTCGTCAATCGTTAAGCCCACATTTTCTCCCCCATAAGTATTCCCGCGAGTCAGCAGAGCATTGGTAACCCCAATTTTCTTATCATCCGGAAAAGCATTGATCAGATCATCCCCCGCTTGTTCAACAGGAATTTTCAAGACAGCAGGATTTTGAATATTCTCTCCAATCTGTTCAATCAGGATGGTATCCTTACGGGGTTCGAAAGTTGCGTTTGCAGCTACCTTTGCACTCCAGCCTTTAGTTATCATTGTTTTGGTAACGACGGGCGAAACATTAATCCAATCAGATGACGTACTTACACGATATTCAATATTGGATACAATTTCAAAAGCAAATTCCTGCTCAATCTTATCCAGCTTTTGCGCAACAATATTTGCAGTAATTACCGGGTCCGTACCTAGCTGCGTAACTTCAATAGTCTGTTTCTCAACACCGGAACCCGCAACAATCAGTTTTGTCTTTCTGACAGCTGTACCCGGATTTTCTGTGACAGTAAGGGTTATGTTTTCCATCCCCTTACTTTTAACTGTTTGTATATCACACCAACTATTTGCTTCTGTCGTTTCATGCGAAGCATTCCAGTCTTCAATATTTGTATTAATCCTTATCTGAGTGACAGATGACTCTTTCTCCAGATTAACCAGCAAACCATCAGGCAGTGCTATTTCCAACACCGGTGATTCCGTTATCGGAGATTCACTTTTACATCCGAGCAGCAAAATCAGACTCAGATAAAAGAACAGTTTTAATTTCATAGTCTTCGTTTATTTATAATTAAGAATCGGGGGAATAATTATCTCTTCGCAACAACCTGACTGTTTCCACGCACATCAATTGCTTTGATTTCTAAATTATCGTACGACTGTAACAATCTGAATGATCTGCGATGTGTGATCATCTTCAACTCATTTCCACTGTACACCTCGAATACAGCGTAATTCGAACAGCCATTCATTGTTATATCATCTCCACTCCGTGAGTAAGTCCCGGTAATCATCGAAGCATCTTTTTCGAAAGCCTCTAATGATTCATCATGCAGATACTGAAGTTTACGGGACGGTTTCGGATAATTTTTAGATGCAATATATTTCTTTGCATCATCAATCATTTGCTCAGTAATCGTAAATTGACTTTTTCCGTAATCATCAATTTCAAAATCACACGGACGTAAGAAGCCCCAGTCTAAAAAGAATTCAGTTAAATCTTCTTTCATTAAATCGCACGTCCATTTTACAAACTGAATCATATTTGCTCCCTGTGCCGAAAGATTCGGATTTGTACGCACCATTTCATGTAAATCGGCATAAAAATCGGGATAATTCTTTATATTTTTTGCATAAAGCTGAAGTTGCCAGAAAGGTATCAATTTACAAAACACGTCACCTTCCATATTATGCGGCTGTTTATTCGCTATAATATTTGTAAACCCGGCCTGATATCTGTTTTTATGCACACCTCCGATATCTTCGCTTTGCAAGCGGGTTTCATTTCCGAAATGTGTCTGACAAACCAATGAATGAATGTTGTTTGTAACCTCAGTTGTACCTGCCCATTTCAATCCCGGTCTGGTCTGATTGCAATGCCCTACTTCATGAGCAGGTCCCCAGATTCCACCTGTTTTCAGGTTATTGGCATCACAAAGAGAAGTCAGCGTGTTATCATGATATGCAGTACGATATGAGGTTGCATACATATACGAATCCCCATAAACAACATGGAAATACATCCGGTTATCAAATCGTTTATCATATTTATATAGCCCCATCAACTGATGTTGTGTTACAACGATTTCATCGTAAGCATCAATTAGCTGCTTCATATTCGGACATGCCTTGAAACGATTTACCGGATAGGTAAGATGAGCATGCTTGCCGAGTACATCAAAATAAGCATGCCCGGCTTTGTTAAGCATTTGTGTACACTGCTCAACAGTATGTTTTTCGGGATCATAATATCCTTGTACTTTCCCCGAAGCGATATGTACGTCAATCGCCGGTCTCGTCTTATCATTGTCAAAATATTTGATATAAGCCAGACCTGTCTGCGTAATACGTAATTTATTCATACCCTGACTTAGCGGGTAATTTTGACCACCATAGCCTTGTGCCAGATCCTGAACCTGCAGACTCAGTTTCCCACCTTTCGTATCGCCAACAAAAACGACTATCTCTTCATTCGTTTTAAAGAAAATACCGGTAGGATTATCCAGTAAACTATACGGACTGGTTTTGTTGATACCTGCCATATAATCAGGGTGTCTGTATGGCTTATATGAAGCTATCCGGAAATCTCTTTCATACTTCCCGTCCAGCATATACTGAGCCATATTTTTAAAGAAAGGATTAGAAATTGTATCAACATCTTTCTGTGTAATAGCCGGTTTCAGTGCCGAACAGATCTCATCTACAAATATGGTTGTCGGATTGAAAGCTTCGGGATTCTTACGATAAAATTCCATCTCTGCACAAGTCGCAAAACCTTGTCCGTCTCCTGCCCCTGAAAGGACAACAAATTTCACTTTAGACGGATTCAGGATGGATTTATCGAAATATACTTTAGATGCGGTTCCGGCACCTTCGAAATCATATTCTTTTACTTTCTCATACGTATTATTATCTTTCGTAGCAACCCAAATCTCAACCTGCTTAAAGTTTCCGTTCGGACCTGAAGACCGGGGATAATAAATCAGATAATCCAGCGAAGGAGTTTCATCAAGTTCATATTCTAAGGTTATCGGGAAATAGTTAGCACCTGTATTTGCCCATGCAGAGTGGTATAATGTACCTTTATCTCCGTCAAAGGATTTTTCAATACCCGAACCCTGCTGGAAAGAGGATGCCATTCCTCGTAGAATCTGAACTTTCAGATCTCCCGGGATTGACGATACATCTCCACTCTCATATTTCCCCTGAGCTTTTTGCTGTACCAGGGCTATTGCTTCGGCTTTTCCGCCCGAATGTTTAAATTTAACGGATGCACTACGCAGTTCATCTCCGCCATGTTTTTCTATCAGGAATTTATGTATAAATGATTCCAGTTCCTGATTTTTCGTTGTCTGTTTGATTTCTTTAATCCATTCCTGATCTATCTCAACAACATAGTCGCAATTACTCAGGATTGTCATAGTTAAGGTATCTGATTTATACTCGAGATTGTACACATTCTCTGATAACACTATTGCAGGGTCAATCCCTAACTGATTAACAGTTACAATTTCTTCCAATCCTTTTCCGTATAATTTAATTTCGGTCGAACGTGTGTCTTTATTTTCATTAGCTGGTACATTTACTTCAAGTGTATAACCTTTATCATTGGCTTTTAATAAGGTCTGACACCAAGCGGAGCCATCTCCTGATAACTGAAACTTGAGATCTTCGATATTCGTATCTACCTGAAGAGCAGATTTTCCGCCTGTCTGCTTGACATTAATGACTTTTGCAGCAACTTGCAGTACAGGAGACTCAATCTTTTCATCGGAGCAACCGATCCCTACAAATGTAAAAAGAACCAGAAGCAATAAAAGGAATTGTTTATTCATACTTGATTATTTATGATATTAGAAAATTGGTATTAAAAAGCAAAAGGGTTCTCTTAAAAGAAAGAGAACCCTTTTTATTTTCAACAACCCTTAAAATCAATCTTTTTCCGGATCTCTGATTTCAAC
>JBOFIZ010000217.1:0-2236 GCA_051650425.1 Bacteroidales bacterium | reverse complement strand
TAAATCGGAGGCAATTAGGCACGAAGAAAAACAAAGGCATTTGCCTGGAAAAACGAACGTATCTCGTCACCTCCTAATACGTTCGTTTTGTTTACGAAATACGTTTGTTTTTCAGCGCTAATACGTCCGTTTTACCCGAAAGAGATACACCTATAACTCTACCCGAAGTTTTATAGTTTGAATTGTCACAATTGTCACCGTACATATAATAAACTAGGCATCAAGCAACTAAGTGTGACAATTGACCTGTTTTTAATTGTCACCCAATTGTCACCAATCAACACCAATTGTCACCGGATCTCATCTTATTTGTTCTTTCCATTTCTTTACCCTGTTGTTTCGTTTCTTAATTGCAAAACACTATAAACAACTATAAATAAAACACTTACACCTTTGCAATTCACGTTGCAATTGATTCAATTGTCACTCAATTGCAACGTGAATTGCCATCATTATTTCACTATCAATCAGCGAATTGCAATATGGCAATTGAAAACGCGCAAAAAACAAACTTCGAGAGAGTCTTACAGCATCATTATATCGTGGGTAAATTATCCGTATTCATTTTCTTCCAGCTTCTTCAGCAACTCATCGGCTTCATTCTGATGATCCAGATGCGAAATATTGCGACCCTGAATCAGGTAAACAGCTGCTTCGGCTATATTGGTCGAATGATCTCCGATGCGCTCAATATTATAGGCAATTGAATTGATAATCAGAATATCTGTAATCTCCTGTTCGGATAATTGTTTATTGAAATACTGCTTAGGCAATTCCTGTGATATCCGATAGAATAAAGAATCAACCTTATCGTCAAGCTCTATGACATCCTTTGCCATTTCCGGTTCGCTTTCAGTGAAAGCTTTCAATGCATTTTTAGCCATCAAGACAACTGTTTCGAGCATAAGATTCAGATCTTCCTTAAAATGAATGAAGATGGGATCCTGAATATTTGCCCGTTTAAGAAAATTCGCAATATTCAAAACCAAATCACCAATTCTTTCCAGGTAGGCTGTCATATCGTAATAGGAGATTATCATCCGTAAATTCGTTGCTCTTGGCGTATAGAGAACAATTGTATTGATAACTTCGGTCCGGATTTTCACTTCCAGACTGTCAATAATCAATTCATTATTCTGAATGGTCGTATAAAGCAGTTCATCGAGATTATTGTCCATCATCTTTCTCAATAAATCCAGTTGAGCAAAAGTCTCAATAGTCATTACCTGAAAATCATTGGTGATGCGACTAAAAACCTTTTCTTTTAATGTGGGCATAATATGTATTGTTTTATTGTTAACAAAAGATTCGGCTAATTATCCAAACTGTCCGGTCAGATACTCCTCTGTACGTGAATCTGCAGGATTCGTAAACATAATCCGGGTTTCGTCATACTCAACCAGTTGTCCCAGATACATAAACATGGAATAGTCGGATATACGGGCTGCCTGTCCCATATTATGAGTCACGATAATAATCGTATAATCCTTTTTGAGTTCTAACAGCAACTCCTCAATACGATTGGTTGCGATCGGATCCAGCGCAGATGTAGGTTCGTCCATTAGGAGCACTTCGGGTTTGAGAGCCAGTGCACGAGCAATACACAAACGCTGCTGCTGACCTCCGGAAAGGAAGGTCCCTTTTTTTAACAATGCATCTTTCACCTCATCCCAAAGTCCTACGTTTTTGAGATTTGTTTCCACTAATTCTTCTTTCTCTTTTTTCGACAGACGTATTCCGTTTAAAGAATAGCCGGCCAAAACATTTTCTGAAATACTCATCGTCGGAAAAGGATTGGGACGTTGAAACACCATACCGGCGATACGTCGGACCTCCATTGGATTCATATTCAGTATATTCCGGTTATCTATAAGGATTTCACCGGTAATTTTTATATCAGGATACAGCTCATGCATCCGGTTAACAGTCCGAAGCAGTGTACTCTTTCCACAGCCCGAAGGACCCATAATCGCCGTTATCTTATTTCGTTCGATACTAGCCGAAACCTGATTTACGGCATTCTTCCCCGGAGTATAAGAAACTGACACATCTTTAAATTGCAATATTGGATGATCTATATGTAACATGCTCTGATGTTTTTATTAGTATTAGTGAATACGCCATTTTTGTGCTACCGATTTAGCTATAATATTCAGAATCAGAATGAGTATAAGCAAGAAGAGTGATGAACTCCAGATCATATCAACCAGATTCGGATCATTATAGAATTGCCAGA
>JBOFIZ010000216.1:0-3771 GCA_051650425.1 Bacteroidales bacterium | reverse complement strand
TGATATAACAGTCAAATAAACGAATATAAAAGCAAGAGTTTTTACAACATAAGAATTTGCAATGATATTCTTGTTTATTTTGACTGGAACTAAAGCACTTGGGTGTAGTTGTTTGCGAAATTCATTTAAGGCATTTTTTATCATGACAACGATTCGCACAACTTTAATAGCACCACTTGTTGATCCTGCACTCCCTCCGATCAGCATTAAAAGTACAGATATAAAGCAAAAATAACTCCCCCATGTAACATAGTCAGCAGTAGCATATCCACAGGTAGTCATAATTGTTACAACCTGAAACAATGCATTACGAAAGGCTATTTCAAAATTATCATAAGTATTAAAGATTAAAAGAGCTGTAGTCGTAATAGCAGTTGCGCCTAAGATAAAATAAAAATACCATCTGAATTCTTCGTCCTTAAATATCTTATTGAATCGTCCATGAAACAAAACATATAATAAGGAGAAGTTTATACCGGCAATGAAACAAAAAAGAGTAAGGATATACTCTGTATAGGGTGAGTTAAAAGCAGCAATGCTAGCTTGTTTAGTAGAGTAGCCACCAGTTCCCATAGCTGTGAAACTGTGACAAACAGCCTCAAACAGATTCATAGGACCTAATAATAACAACCCGATCAGAATCAATGTCAATGTAATATAGATCCCCCATAAACGACGGGCTGTGCCGGTGACATCCGGAGTCATTTTCTCTTTTGTCAGTCCCGGAGATTCTGTGTTATACAATGTAACAGCACCGGTTACTTTAAGCAGAGGTAGGAGTGCAATCGTAAAAACGACCATCCCTAAACCACCTATCCATTGTGTAATACTCCGCCAGAACAAAATTCCGTGGGGAAGTTCCTCAATATTGTTAAGTATACTTGCACCACAGCCGGTAAATCCTGATATAGTTTCAAAAAAAGCATTTGTAAAAGAGGGGATGCTTCCACTAATCATAAAAGGAATACTTCCTATAAGTGAAAAAATTATCCATGATGAGGTGACAATGAGGAATCCTTCTCTTTTGGACATCTCTTTTACATAATTTCTACCATAAAGAACAAGTATTCCTCCTAGTATAATAGCTATTAGAATAGAAGAAATAAACGCCAGGATATCTCGTTCCTGATAAATTAAAGAAACAAGCAGCGATAAAGAAAGAAAGCCTGCCTCTACAAAGAGAAGCAAGCCTAATATATATGCAGTTAATTTTGTGTTTATGTGGCTCATACCATTAGATATAAATGGTTTAATTGAAATATTTATCCATTTTATGGATAGCAGTACCTAAGAAAAAGACAATAACAGTATCATTAGGTTCAATCTGAGTATCCCCGTTAATAAGCATTCCTTTTCCATCGCGTACTAATCCACCTAAAGTAATTCCTTTTGGTAGATTTAATTCTTTAACTGTTTTCTTGGTAACCTTTGAGTTTTCTTTAGCGATCATTTCGATGACCTCAGCATCTGCAAATGTTAAGCATTTAACATTAACAGCCTTAGACTCTAGTAGCATTCGATATATCTGACTCGCAGCGATTAGTTTTTTATTGATGATTGTTCCGATATCAAGACTCTCTGCCATTTGGATATAATCAATATTTTCAACTTCAGCTACTGTTTTCTTAATACCAAAATTTTTGGCAGTGAGACACGAAAGAATGTTTTCTTCAGAGCTATCAGATAATGCTATATATGCATCAATATTTTTGATACCTTCTTCTTTAAGGAGCTCCGTATTTCGGGGATCTCCTTGTATGATCATAGCTTTATCTACTTTCTCAACAATTTTCTGAGCCTTTTCTGGATCTGGTTCAATGATTTTTATATTCATCTTATCAGGAGCATTGTTGGTCGTAAGAATTGTAATTTTACCTGCTCCGGCAATCATTATTTTTTTAACATCCAATTCTCTTTTACCGCAGACTTGTTTTACATCATTTTCATGTTCAGGTCTGAGCATGAAATATACGATATCTCCAGCCTTCACAACATCACTACCACGTGGGATGATTGTTTCACTATTACGTTTGATAGCAACCAAGTGAAAATGAGAATTTATATTTGTGAGCTCAAAAAGGGGAGTTTCAAGCATCATCGCATTTGCTCGTACTTTAATTCCAAGCATACGTAATGCACCTTTCCCAAAATCATATTGTTGACGTACCCATGTTTGTTTTAAAGATGCCAAAATTTCTTCTGTAGCAAGCATTTCAGGGTAAATAAGTTCATGGACTCCGATATTTGAGAAAAATTCCCGATTTTTAGGTATCAGATATTCTTGATTTTCAATCCGTGCAACAGTTTTCTGAGCTCCAAGATTAGCAGCCAGAATACAAGCTGTAATATTTAAACTCTCATGAGGAGTTACAGCTATAAATAAGTCACAACCTCTGACACCAGCCTCTTTTAAAACTTCAATACGAGTAGGATTACCGACATTAGTCATGATGTTTAACTTAGAGTCAAAAACACGAAGTTTTTTCTCATCCGAGTCAATAAGAATAATGTCTTGTTCTTCTCTTGAAAGTAGTTTTGCGAGGTGAGTACCAACTTCACCAGCTCCAGCAATGATAATTTTCATTTTATATAAACTTTTAAAAGCCTTACTTCTTCATCGCACGATCCATATAACGACGATCGTCCTTTTCTTTTAATGACTCACGTTTATCATACGTTTTCTTACCTTTAGCCGTATAAATAACTAGCTTAGCTAAACCCTTGTCATTAATAAACAATCGGGTAGGGACTATAGTAAACCCTGTCTCTTTAGTTTGTCTTTTCAGTTTCGCTAGCTCTTTTTTTGTCAATAGAAGTTTTCTGTCTCTGCGTGCGACATGATTATTATATGTGCCATAAAAATACTCCGTAACATGCATGTTTTTGACCCACAATTCATCATTTTCGAATACACAGAATGTATCAACTAAACTAGCTTTTCCTGCTCGAATCGACTTAATTTCAGTTCCTGTCAGGACTATACCTGCGATATATTGATCTAAGAGCTCATAATCAAAAGATGCTCTTTTATTTTTTATATTAATCGGACTTTGTTTGTGCATAATAAATTATAGAATAAGTCTATTAATAATTAATGTGATAACTGTTTTTAAAATGTAGAAAACAGCAATTGTAGCAACACTAATTGTTACACGCTTTTCATCTTTAAGATTTAAAAAGATGGAAGGACCTTCCCAAATCAAAACAATCATATAAAGCGAAAGTGCATAAAATATCTCAGGTAAAGAAAATTCCAGTATAATATTTACAACAATATCGACTGAAAGAACATATCCGATAAATATTTGCATCTTTCCAAGTGTAATTTCTGTGTCAAGATATTTCTTTGATAAAGTGCATAAAGCAACGGAGATAAGATAAAAACTTAAGATAAGTGATGTTATTTGTGCTAATGTATGTCTAAGCATTTCTTGCACATTAAACTCCCCTAAATCAAAGTATTTACCTATAAAAAGAACAACAGCATAAACTCCGATAAGCGGATAAAGATATTCTTCCATAAATTTTCTGGAAGGTATCTCCACAGCATCTTGCAATGCTTCTTTTCGTTTGGTTATCAGTCTGACAAATGATTTTGCAATATTCTTGTACATGTTGTTCTGAGAATTAAGAAGTCTGTTAAACAATACTTTCATAATTACTTAAACGATAACTGACTAAATTTTTTTATTCTTCTAATATAAAAATCAATAACTATAGAACCTTTATATTGAGTTCTTAGATTAAGATTTTTTCTGTGTTTGAGATTTA
>JBOFIZ010000215.1:0-2162 GCA_051650425.1 Bacteroidales bacterium | reverse complement strand
GGAGGTATGGCCTGTGCAGTTAATATCGATGGCCCGAATGCAATTAATCTTGAACGTCTGAGCTGGGTATTCCAGATTATCAAGCAAGCTGAAAACTTTGCTAAACAAGTATATCTGCCGGATGTAATGGCTATCGCTTCTTATTATCCTGAATGGACAAAAATCGGTGGCGGTCTGACTAATTATCTGGCTTCGGGAGATTTCCCTATGACGCACTTCAACGATCTTGGCAGTTATAAAGCAGTTCGTGGTATCGTTCGCGATATGAATATGTCTGTTGTCGAAGAATTCGACCCAATGTCTCATGACGGACTTCTTGAATACGTGAATAACGCATGGTACGATTATCCGCAAGGCAAGAATGTAGGGCTTCACCCGTCTGTCGGAGAGACTATACTTAACTATACAGGTAAAACGCCTCCTTACGACTATCTGAACCATAACGAACCTTATAGCTGGATTAAAACACCACGCTACAAAGGCATGCCAATGGAAGTCGGTCCTCTAGCCCGCTTCGTGGTTAACTATGCAGCCAAAAATAAACCCTATGTTGAGTTAACGGATCGTTGTCTCAAACAGCTGAATCTCCCAATTGAGGCTTTACATTCTGCAGTGGGTCGTACATTAGCCCGATCAATGGAATGTGTACTCATATCTGACTGGATGAATGAGTTTTATCAGCAACTGGTAGATAACATCAAAAAAGGCGATTACCGCATGTTTAACAGCACCTACTGGGAACCTTCTACATGGCCTAAAAAAGCTCAAGGATTTGCCGTTTGCGAAGCTCCGCGTGGTAGTGTCGCCCATTATGTAGATATTGAAGATAAACTTGTGAAACGTTATCAGATGGTCGTCCCTACAACATGGAATGCCTCCCCTCGTGATCCACAGGGACAACGTTCTGCGTTCGAAGCTTCATTGCTTGATGTTCCTGTTCATGATGCAGCTGCACCGCTTGAAATTATTCGTACGATTCATACCTTTGACCCATGCATGGCATGTGCCGTTCACTTATACAGTGAAGATGGTAAACACGTTCATCAATTTGATACATTCTAAATTTTTTAGCTTATGAGAACGGTGATTACTAAAAAGCTTCCCTTACGGGAAATGTATGTATGGGAATTACCCGTACGTATATTTCACTGGGTAAATGCTTTTTGCATTACATTTCTGATTATTACCGGATTCATCATCGCCTACCCTCCGGCTATTCTATCCGGGACAGGTGCACAACAATTCGGATATTGGTTTGGATATTTAAGATTCTCACATCTGACTCTGGGTCTTATTCTGATCATAAATTTCATGGTGCGTTTTTACTGGTTCTTTGCCGGAAATAAATTTGCCAGATGGAACAGCTATGTCCCTCTGACCAAAAGACAATGGAAAGGAATCTTTGAAACTGTTAAGGTCGATGTATTCCTATTGACTCCGAAACCTATTTATGATATCGGTCACAACAGTCTGGCAGCAACAACCTATCTGGGAGTGTTTATCCTGATCATTGTACAAGCCGTTACAGGTTTAGCTATGTGGTCAGCAGCCAGCGAAGCTCCGGGTGCAGGTCTTTTTCAAGACTTTCTGTTTAAAGCAGGTGGCTTTTTCTTCTTAAGACATCTTCATTACATGGTAATGTGGCTGTTCATTCTCTTTATCATTGCACACGTTTATCTGGTATTTTACCACGATTATATCGAACGTAATGGTATTGCTTCATCAATTATCGGCGGATGGAAATTCATCGATGAACGTTTGGCTAAAGACTATGTCAATGAACTGAACGCAACAGAAGAACTGGATAAAAAGAAACATGATATCAAGGAGCTCGAAAAAGAAGTAAAAGAAACAAAAGCAAAACACAATGGCTGAAAAATTATTGATCTTAGGATTAGGCAATTTAGTTTTAAAAGATGAAGGAGTGGGTATACATGCTATTCAGGAGCTCGAAAAAGAAGATCTTCCTGAACATGTGGATTTACTGGACGGAGGAACCGGGGGTATCTCTCTCATTGGTACTCTTCAGGAATATAAACGGGTAATTATGATTGATGCGACTCTGGACAACAATCCGAGCGGCACGATTAAAGTTATTAAACCGAAATACTCAACCGATTACCCTACCCTGCTAAGTGCACATGAGATTGGCCTGCGCGATA
>JBOFIZ010000214.1:0-5279 GCA_051650425.1 Bacteroidales bacterium | reverse complement strand
AAACAACTCGTTGAGAAAGCAGCAGCAGCAGGGGCTGATTATGTAAAATTTCAGACGTTTAAAACAGAAAACTTAGTAACGGTTTCAGCTACAAAAGCTGCATACCAGATTCAAAATACGGGTAATCAGGATTCTCAATTCAATATGCTCAGGAAGCTTGAATTAAGTGAGGCTGATCATTATGCTCTGCAAGCTCATTGTACAACTCACGGAATTAAATTTATATCCACTCCGTTTGATTTAGACTCTATTGATTTCCTGGCTGGCTTAGGAATGGATTTCTTTAAAATTCCTTCGGGTGAAATAACTAACTTTCCGTATCTGAAGCGTATTGCCCAGAAAGGGTTGCCTGTTATTCTTTCCAGTGGAATGGCTACAATGGAGGATATAACCAATACACTTTCAGTACTCGAGCGCTTTGGTTTAGACAGGAGACAGATCTCTTTATTGCATTGTACCACAGAGTATCCGACTCCAATGAATGAAGTCAATCTGAATGCAATGCAAACCCTTCGGGATACATTTCAGGTTCCGGTTGGATATTCAGACCATACACAAGGTATTGAAGTATCAATTGCTGCGACGGCATTAGGTGCTGCCATTATTGAAAAACATTTCACGCTGGACCGCAATATGGAAGGCCCGGATCATATTGCATCTTTAGAACCTCAGGAACTAAAAGCAATGGTTCAGGCAATTCGTCATATCGAAAAAGCTTTGGGAGACGGGAATAAAAAGCCCATGCCTTCTGAGTCAAAAAACAAAGCGATTGCGCGTAAAAGTATTGTTGCAAAACGTCCCATCAGCGAAAATGAAATACTGACAGAAGAAAATCTGACCGTAAAACGGCCGGGCGATGGTATTTCACCTATGCGATGGGAAGAGGTAGTCGGAACAAAGGCTAAACGTGCATTTAGTATAGACGAAAAAATTGAGTTATGAGAAAAATTTGCTTTGTAACAGGCTCACGGGCTGAATATGGATTATTAAGTAATATCATGCGATTTGTTGCAGCGGATAAGTCCTGCGAACTTCAGGTTATAGCGACCAATATGCATTTATCTCCGGAATATGGATTAACTTATCGGGAAATCGAAGCGGACGGATTTGTGATAAACCGCAAAGTTGAAATGCTTCTGGCTTCTGATACTCCGAATGCAACAACTAAATCGGTTGGTCTTGCGACCATCGGTTTTGCCGATGCGTATGAAGATCTGAAACCGGATCTTTTAGTTGTTTTAGGTGACCGGTATGAAATACTAAGCGCCGTTTCTGCAGCTTTGTTTTATCAAATTCCTGTCGCTCATTTACACGGGGGGGAGATCACAGAAGGTGCCTATGACGATGCTATACGTCATGCCATCACTAAAATGAGTCATTTGCATTTTACTTCAACTGAAAGTTATCGTCAACGCGTTATCCAGTTAGGTGAGAATCCCGATCATGTATTTAATGTCGGTGCTGTGGGTGTAGATAATATATTATCTATACCCCTGTTAAGTAAAGCGGATCTCGAAGAGTCCATAAACTTTGAATTAACGGATAAATCGCTTTTAGTTACTTATCATCCGGTTACATTAGGCCGGACATCTGCAGAAATACAGATAGTTAATTTACTGGAAGCTCTTAAACCATTATTAGAAGAATATAAGGTAATCTTCACCATGCCAAATTCTGATACAAATGGCCGGATCATTAAGCAACGCATCCAGGAGTTTGTTCAACAATATCCGCATGAAACGATTGCCTTTGATTCTTTAGGACTTAAACGATATTTGTCGGCATTGAAATATGTCACGGCTGTCGTCGGAAATTCATCAAGCGGAATTATTGAAGTTCCAAGCTTCGGGATACCAACGTTAAATATTGGAGACAGACAAAAAGGGCGCTTATGTGCCGATTCGGTTTTACACTGCGATATCAGTCAGACTGCTATTTCAAAGGGACTAGCAGAAATTCTGTCTCCTTCTTTTCTGGCTAAATCAGAGCAGACTATCAATCCGTATCACAAAGCAAATACAGCAAAAGTGATAGCAGAAATGCTATGTAATTTACCTTTAGACGGACTGATTACGAAATCCTTTTACGATACGAAAAAATGAATACGATCTCTAAATATATAATCTCTTCGAATGCATCATTAAATGATGCTCTGATAGCATTGAATAATCTCTCGGGAGATGTTTTGACACTATTAGTCGTTGATCCGGATGGTAAAATGGTCGGTACATTAACCGATGGAGATGTACGCCGGAATCTTATCTTAACGAAAGATCTTCAAACACCGATAACCAAAGCGATGAATACCCACTTCAAATATGCTATGAAGAATCAGACAGATGTCCGGTTTATTCATGACATGCGGAAAGCGGGAGTCATTCTTTTACCTGTTTTAGATGAAAGCAGACGAATCGTTACTTTATATAATCTAAAAAAACTTCGTTCTGTCTTACCAATTGATGCAGTATTAATGGCAGGAGGAAAAGGAGAGAGGTTGCGTCCGCTTACAGAACGAACCCCAAAGCCTTTATTACCCGTTAATGGCAAACCCATTATCGATTATAATATTGAGCGACTGATTAACTTTGGAGTCGATCATATCTCTGTTACTGTAAATTATCTGAAAGAACAACTGGAAGAACATTTCAAAGATCCTATTGGCGGAATTCAGGTAACATGCATTTCAGAACCGGCTTTCCTGGGGACAATCGGTTCTCTGACCTTTGTTGAAAACTTCAGTAATGACACGATATTGGTTATGAATTCAGACCTGTTTACCAATATCGATTACGAAGAATTTTTTCTTCACTTTAAGGAACACAATGCGGATATGTCTGTTGCTTCAGTTCCATATACGGTCAATGTCCCGTATGGTATTTTTGAACTGGAGGGTCGTAATATAAAAGGTGTCGTAGAAAAACCGACTTATAACTATTATGCAAATGCAGGAATTTATCTGATAAAAAAAGAGTTACTTAAGCTTATTCCGAAAGAGACCTTTTACAATGCCACGGATTTTTTGAAACTTCTGGCTGATAATGGCTATAACGTTATACGCTTCCCGATTACCGGCTATTGGCTGGATATCGGAAATCATTCGGAATACGCCAAAGCATGTGATTTAGTCCATCATATTAAAGGTGATCAATAATCCAACATAAAGTACTGGTATGAAATTCTTATTTGTAATACCGGCAAGAGGAGGGAGCAAAGGTATCCCGCATAAAAACATCAAGCATCTTGCCGGCAAACCACTCATTTATTATGCCATTGATGTGGCTAAAGCTTTTTGTCAAGATGCCGATATATGTGTTTCAACAGATGATCATTCTATCTGCAAATGTGTAGAGAGTTATCCGTTGGAAGTACCATTCATACGCCCCGATGAACTTGCGACAGACAATGCAGGTACATACGATGTTTTACTTCATGCTATACGTTATTATGAAGCTAAAGGGGTTTTCTATGATGCAATTGTTTTGCTCCAACCGACTTCTCCTTTCCGGAAAATTAGCCAGGTAAAAGAAGCTATGGACTTATACAACCCGTCACTTGATATGGTGGTTTCTGTAAAAGAGTCTCATGCACCTACGGTTCTTTGTAATGAAAATGGAGAAGGTTTCCTTGAACTCACATTTAACAAAAATGCAGGTAGAAGACAAGATATGTCCAGATATTATGAATACAATGGTGCAATCTATGTAATCAATATTAATAGCCTGAAACGAGAACCGATCGGCGCATTCAAACGTAAGCTTAAATATATTATGGATGAAGAATCATCTTTAGATATCGATACTCCTTTAGATTGGACTATTGCTGAATGCATTATGAAAGATCGCTCATAATCTTATAACCAATCTGGCAGAACAAGCATTTTTTTCGGTTGCAATACTCTTTTTGCAACTGAATAAACGCTTGTGATTCATAAGCCGAATCAATCGACATACCCATTGCTTTCCAGCTACGTATGATAGAATTATCTTCTGCTTTCATCTGATATAGAAGATTAAAAGCCCATTCTGCATATTTCTCATCTCCGACATAACGATTATATGCAAAAAGAAGAGGTATAACCGCATTAATAATTAATCCATTAATTGAATTTTGTCCTAATCGTTTCTTGATTCGCGGAGAGTTTTCTTCAAATGAATAGTGTGTATCCCAAAAGGGATCGGTGTCAACCCGAAACAGCTTACTCCAACCACTTAAATCTCTTTCTTCTTTGATTATTTCAGCAAAAAGTCTTCCTCTATGATAAAGTAATGCTGCAAATTCGACTAATCTGATTATCGGAAAATTGCCTGCATGTGTAAGTGACAACTTCCAGCTTTGCTTGTCTATTCCTCCCAGGTCATACTTATGCTTTAGATAATTATACTCCCGATACATTCGCTCATAGCGATCAGTCTGAACCGGAGTTTCCTGCAAAAAGCCGGCCTGTCCAAGAAGAAGAGCTTCTAACTGAAAAAGTGAATCCTGATGCTTACGGATGACTACATAAGGCGTTACGCGGGCAAGTCTTTCAAAGGGTTCTGCATTAATACCAAATCCGAAAGCCCGGGCGATTGCTTTATAACTCAAATCATCCCAGTCGTATTTATTTTTTAATCCATAATCATGTAGCCATTGAGTCTTAGTCTCCATTCTTTCAAGCAGAAGTCTGTGTTTCCAGCCAAAAGGAAAAATAAATTTATCAGTTATAAAATCCTGACAGGAAATACTTTGTCTGCATTTCAGTAAAGAGATATATTTATTTTCTAAATGATGAGGATAGGCAATTTGTAAAGGCATAATCTTATCACCTTTTTGATTGAAAACGGGAGTATCATTCTCGGATATTACATGAGCTATCACTGAATTATATGCTTCATTCTGCTGGTGCCCATGCCTGTTCCAGTCAGAAGCACGAACATGTATTTCGATATTTCCGGCCCAAAGTGTATCATCAATACGAAGTTTCGCATTGAAAAAATCGGGTCCCGAGTCCTGATTATGAAAACCGGGATCTATTAATTCTACAACCTCACCATCAGGAGTTTTTAAAGCAGAAGTATCAAATAATCTATACTTCCATACATAGTGCAGAAGGTTTTCCATGTTGCTTGAAATTATGCATTTATTAGATTCGAGTATAAGCCGTTTTTTATGGATAATAGAGAATTATTCTCTATGTTTGCAAATTAAAGGAAATAATTTGAATAATAATTTGAAAAATAGATAAGTTATGAAGTTAGCACTTATTGGATATGGCAAAATGGGGCACGAAATCGAACAGA
>JBOFIZ010000213.1:0-1098 GCA_051650425.1 Bacteroidales bacterium | reverse complement strand
TACTCTCCATCTCCATCTATATCATATGCATCTAATTTAGCTATCATATTAGGAGCATTAACATTTAATTGTGTTCCAACCGCTAAAAGCTGTACCCCATCTCCAGTCTCTGCTGAGTTTACTTGCCCTGCTAATAATGTTTGATTTGGTATTAAAGTTTTAGTTATATCTACATTAGTTATATCCCATTTATTTCTAGCTCCTAGTTTTTGAGTAGGAACGAATCCATCATGATTGTTATTTCCATTAGTTCCATTTATATTTAATAATCCATTATTCATATTTAATGGATCAACTACATTTATTAATCCTGAAAAAAAGTTATTTCCAGGATTGTTTGGTGATGTTCCTGGATTTGGATTAGGACTGTTTACTGAATTACCTATATTGCTAAGCTCTGCAAAAGAAGGACCTGCGTAAGTAAAGTCATTACCATTTATAGGTTCCCCATTTGCACATGATATGAATGCACTTCCTTTAAGTTTTGAAATATCTGAACTTGTTGTAAATCCTGAAATAGTCGTTTGTAAAGGAGATCCCGGTTTTGCTACTGATATTCCTGATAAGTATATTACCTTTTGAGGTGGTAAAATGTCATTTCTATAAACTACCGAAAGTGTCCATCCACCTCTACTGTTACTTAAACCAGTGTCTGGAACACTTATTGGTACGTTTGATACTGTATAATTTCCTGATAAAGAATTTTGTATATATGATGTTACATCTGCCGCTCTATATCTATCTACAGTTCCCGATGTACCTGTATTTGTATCTGTATATTGAGGTGAAATTTGATAACTTCCCTTTGACGTTGTAAAAGTTATTGGATTGTCTTGTATACTTCTAAGATCTTGTGCACCTTGTACATTACTCTTTACAGTCGAATACCATAAAAGTTCTGCATATAATATTGTACTATTTGATAGTATATTTAAACTTGCTGTACTTCCAGCTTCTGCCCAATCCCTTGTTGTACCTCCGTCTGGTTTTATCATATCAGACGTATTTACTCCTGTAGCTGTAGTACTACCGCATACTACAAAGCTATTTCCTGTGGCCACTAATAGAGCTTTATCTATAGCTGTAAATCTAGGTGTT
>JBOFIZ010000212.1:0-18490 GCA_051650425.1 Bacteroidales bacterium | reverse complement strand
TATTGTTGCTTATTATTTTCTTTCTGTTTCGGGCAAAAGAACATAAACGTGAGCAAAATGAGTTCTTGCTTAAGCAAGAACTTTCTTTGAAAGAGCAAGAGTCTGAAAAACAGCAATTGCGACTCAGAGAACAAGAGTTATTGGCTCAAACCGCAGAATTAGCGATACAGGCCCATGAGAAAGAATTGAAAGATGTCAGAAAAAGATTTACAATGATGAAAGATGCATTGTTTCAAAAGTCAATGCTTTATGAAAAGATAAAGCTAATATCCAATTTACCTGTAAAAGAGGATCAAAAAAAGAAGAAATACGAGACTGCAATAAAGGATGTATTTGGTGATCCGTCTTTATCTGAGCAGGACTGGGAGAATTTAAAACGTATTACGAATGAATTTCAACCAGGGTTTACAGATAAACTGAAAGAAAAGGTTCCGTCATTAAGTGTTGATGAGGTTAATTTCTGCTGTTTGCTTCGGTTTGATTTAACTACTGAAAACTTAGCGTTACTTCTTAATATTACACCTAATACAATCAAGTCGAAACGTTACCGGATTATGCAAAAAGCAGGTCTAACAAATCAAAATATCAAATTAGAGGTCTTTTTGGAGTCTGTCGAATAAATATGCATACCATTTTTTTTATATGATTGATAGATATTATTATATATAAGCTTTATGGAAGTTTAGCTTGCATACCATTTATTAGATTCTAATTTAGCTTGATGAGGTGAATATAACTATATTTGTACCAAACAAAACGCTTACTATATACTAACTAACACATAATACGTTATGAAAGCATTTAAATTATTGTCATTAACTGCGATTTTGTCTATTACTACGGTTGTTATTGCTGCTGAGCCAAAAAAAGGAGGAGAGTATAATGGGAATCAGGATATTATTTTAGGTGAGCAAATGCCTGATTTTGGGCTTAAATCGCTTGTGCCTGGTAAATTAGAAGTAGCATTAAAACTTGAGAAAAAAGCAATCGTATTAAATGCGATAAGCATTCCTACAGGTGAAGTAAATGTTGAAGTTCGCAGAGCGAATGGAATGACTGTTTATAAAGAAACAATTGTACTTCAGGATAGCGAAACAATGATTCTTCCGGTTTATTTAAGAAATGGCAAACATACTATTTCGATGACTGACGGACACACATCTTTAGAAGGTGGCTTTGTTGTGAGTAATCGATAAGTTATGTGTTTAAAATTTGAAGAGCATTCCCTTATATGGGAATGCTCTTTTTGTATTTATATATATGTAATGATCGTATTATTTATTCAGAATAATACTCTATAAAATGGTATGCATACCATTTTATAGATTTGTTTTTAGTTTAACTAGCTGTTTTATATGTATTTATATTTTATGGTGAAAACTTTTATGCATACCGTATTTTCATTAATATATTTGTTTGAATAAGTGATCATCTGTATCTTTGTAATGTGAGAATAAGAAAAAACAATTCGAGATTCTCACTCTAATACTGATAAATTTTTCCTGAATAATATAAAGTTTTTGATAGATGTAAGTGAGAGCAGTGAAGGCTTATTTTGTCGTAGTGATTACGCTGGAATAACTACCTTCACTGATTTTTTTTTATCTATTCTTAATGTTAGTACTCTATGTAAATTATTAAATCCTTCCTTAATTCAAATTATAAATTGATATTAATAAAGTGTTGTCTCAAACTATTTGTCAAACAGACTTGTTCTTTATAGAAATAATTTTATTAACTTCCTTAGTAGTTTTAAAATCATCCAAAAGTTTACTGTATATTAAATATATTTAATCAAATGAGTTTTTTTAAGATTCTAAACACATAGAAGTGGATTATTATATATATTCGCATATAATTCTTGAAAGAAAACAATAATATATGATATTGTATTATTGAAAAAATATTTTTTTTGATAGATGTAAGTGAGGCAGCGAAAAAGTATATTGTCGTAGTGATACGCTGATATAATTTTATCGCTGCATTTTTTATTCCAATCTCTGAGCAAAATCAAGTATAAATAAATCAATTTGTACTCTATTTTTTATATGCATACCTGATAATATTTAAATTATAGATATAATATGCTGATTTTTAATATTTAATAGGAGAAGGTGTGGTCTTTGATGCATACCCTATTTTGATTGATTTATTTGTTTAAATGGTGTTTCTACTCTATCTTTGCAATGTGAGAATAAGGAAAATAATCTGGTATTCTCATTCTAATACTGATAAATTTTCCTGAATAATATAAAGTTTTTGATAGATGTAAGTGAGAGCAGTGAAGGCTTATTTTGTCGTAGTGATTACGCTGGAATAATTACCTTCACTGATTTTTTTGCTAAAAAGGGATATTCTAATTTTAATTAGAATATCCCTTTTTAGTATTCATGAAATGATTGGACGAAATCTATAGTTATTATTAAACGAGAGAATCATCGTCTTGAGTCATTTTGTCTAATGTCAACTGATTATCTTTATTAAATTCATCTACCCGATGCTGACAGTTATGCATTGGGCAAAAGCAACAATCTTTAATCGGTATACAAGGGTCCGTATGGATTGACAGACGTATGCGATCCGGATATTTCGATTTAATAAGGTTTGCAAAATCTACACAGCAATCATGTCCTTCCTGAACAGTATAGTACCATGGAAGAGTCAAATCACAATCCATAAAATAATTACTTCCGTATTTTAACACTTTCATATTATGTACATCTACCCAAGCTTCCTCTCTATTTCGGATAATTGTTTCATGAATCGATTTAAGAATCTCCGGATCAGCTTTGTCCATAAGATTTTCTGTCGTTTTACGTAAAATACTAATACCGGTACCTACGATTATCGACCCGAAGATAAGAGCTAATGCACTGTCAATCCAGGCTATTTTTGTATAGTATAACAATATCAAACCGATCACAAGTCCTATGGTAGAATAAGTGTCAGATTGCAGATGTTTACCGCCCGCAATTAATGCAATTGAGTGATATTTTTTGCCGATATGAATACTATACCAGCCCAACAGATAATTAATAAGCCCCGCACCGGCAACAATATAAATACCGATATCCAGTTTACTGATTACAGCAGGTTCAAATAAACGTTTAATACCTTCGAAAATGATCAGACCACCGGCGAGCATAATGAGTAATCCTTCCAGAGAAGCAGAGATTAATTCAATTTTACCATGACCAAATGGATGACCTTTATCTTTAGGTTTACTCGCAATATGTAAGCTGTATAAACTTATAAACCCAGCAGCCACATTAACGATACTCTCCATCGCGTCAGTCAGAATACCAACTGAGTTGGTTATAAAAAATGCTAGAAATTTTCCAATAAGAAGTAGTACAGAAAACGTAACAATACGTTTTTGCACTTTCAATTTAACTTGATCTCCATTCATATATTTACGATTCAAAATTCAATTAGACGCACAAATATAAAGAGGAATTTAAATAAGGAATGACTTATTTATGTCTTTTTGCTAATTCTTCTTCGATTTCTTGTAGACTATATCCTTTTGAAACGAGTAAAACAATCAAATGATAAATTAAATCCGATGCTTCATAAATTAAAGCGTCATCATTACATGCGATTGCTTCA
Organism: Bacteroidales bacterium; assembly: GCA_051650425.1. Taxonomy (GTDB): domain Bacteria; phylum Bacteroidota; class Bacteroidia; order Bacteroidales; family UBA7332; genus UBA7332. Next base: position 14,881 of record JBOFIZ010000212.1, on the reverse strand, counting down.
ATAACTGTCTCTACTGCCTCTTCGCCTACTTTTTGTGCTATCTTATTACAGCCTTTCTTAAATAAATGTGTTGTATAAGATCCTTCAGGCATTTCTTCATATCGTTCTCGGATTACAGCTTCCAGATATCCAATAAATCCTTCAGTTTCTCTTGTGTTGAAGCAATTTTTACTACCGGTATGACAGGTGTTTCCAATTGGTTTGACACGTATAAGTAAAGTATCATTATCACAATCAATCTCGATACTTTCTACCAATAGAAAATTCCCACTAGTCTCACCTTTTGTCCATAATCGTTCTTTTGTACGACTATAGAATGTCACTTTTCTTTCTTCTACCGTTTTTTCATAAGCTTCCTGATTCATGTATCCAAGCATTAATACCTGTAGTGTAGCATCATCTTGAATAATTGCCGGAATCAGTCCATCCACCATTTTATTTTTATCGAATTGGTCAAATAGTAACATAATTCTTGATTTTTATATTCTGACATTAATATTTTGTTTAGCTAGCTCTGTTTTTAGTTGATTTACACTTATTTCATTGTAATGAAAAATACTCGCAGCTAAAGCAGCATCTGCTTTCCCTTCTAAAAACACATTTTCAATATCTTTCACTGATCCTGCTCCACCGGAGGCAATTACAGGAATATGTAAAAGACGGTCCAGTTCTTGGAATACCTCTAAGGGATACCCTGCTTTCGTACCATCATGGTCCATTGAAGTGAACAGTATCTCTCCTGCACCTCGGTCCTGAGCTTCTATAGCCCATCCGAAAAGCTCGCGATCTGTTATTTGCTTACCACTATGTGTTGTAACCCGCCATATATTGTTAATCATTTTGGCATCAATAGCGACGATAATAAATTGAGATCCGTATTTACGTGCAATTTCCGTGATGATTTCCGGATTTTTTACAGCGCCGCTGTTGATTGTTATTTTGTCAGCGCCCGCTTCCAGCATAGCTCCGGCATCTTCGACAGAAGATATACCACCTCCGACGGTAAATGGAATATTAATCTCTTTAGCAATACGTCTTATTAAATCGTAAAATGCACTTCTTCCTTCCAGAGTTGCTGTAATATCCAGAAATACCAACTCATCAGCGCCATCGCAGGCATATTTTTTAGCAAGTTCGATAGGATCTCCTACTTTAGTCAATCCTTCGAAGTTTACCCCTTTGACCGTTTGACCGTTTTTTATATCCAGGCACGGGATGATTCGTTTTGCTACCATAATAAAGTCTCCAGATCTATTTTATTTTCATATATAGCTTTTCCGATAATTACTGATCTTAGTCCTAGCTCTTCAAGTTTTAGAATATCAGCATTTGAACTAACACCTCCGCTTACAATGATTTTTTGTTCAGGAAACTGTTCTTGTAATCGGGTATAAAGATCAAAATCAGGCCCCTCAAGCATTCCGTCTTTCGAGATTTCTGTACAAATTATGTCATTTATACCCCAAGGTATAAATTGATTAATCAATTCATCAATACTCCTGTCAGATTTCTCTAACCAACCATTTACAGCTATTAAACCTGATTCGATATCTGCTCCCAGAATTATTTGATCTTTATATATTTTCAACCAGTCGATAAATCGTTCAGGTTCAAGAGCTGCAATACTGCCAATAATACCCCATGTAGCGCCCGCATTGAAAATGTCTTTTAAGGCTTGCTCATTTTTAATACCACCACCAAACTCAACATTAAGATCTGTTGCATTACATATCTTTTCTAAAGCACCAATGTTCTGAGGATTCTTGTTTTTTGCTCCGTCTAAGTCAACCACGTGTAATCGTTTTATCCCCAGATCCTGAAAATATTTAGCCATCTCAACCGGACTTTTTCGATATATGACCTGCCTGTCATAGTCGCCTTTGGTTAAACGGACACATTTACCTTCTATTATATCAATGGCAGGAATGATTTCTATCATATTGATTTGATTTAAGAGAGTTGAATGAAATTTCGGAGTATGATCTCACCAAGATCACCACTTTTCTCTGGATGAAACTGACATCCGTAAAAGTTATTAAAGGCAATACATGCGCTAAAATCAATTCCATGATTACATATTGCTATTGTACTTGAATTCTTTTCTACGTAGAAAGAGTGAGTAAAATACATATAGCTATCATCAGCAAGATCTATAAGCAGAGGCGATTTGAGATTAGTTATCGTATTCCATCCGACATGAGGTACTTTGATCCCTTCCATTATAGGAAACTTTCGGACTTTATTCGGGAAAATATGTAAACACTCCACATCGCCTTCCTCACTATGAGCACACATGAGCTGCATACCCAGACATATTCCTAATACAGGTTGGCTAAGACTTTTAATAACATGATCTAATCCTCTTTTTTGAAGTATTTTCATAGCTGATGAGGCTTCTCCCACTCCGGGAAGAAGAACACGATGAGCTTTTATTATAGTATCAGGATCAGATGTTAACTCATAACTTGCTCCAATTCTGTCTAAAGCATAACAAATAGATTGCAAGTTGCCAGTATCATAATCAATAATAGTTATATCTTTTATTTTTTTCATGAAGTCAGAATTTAAATACTCCCTTTACTGGAAGGTAAATAATTTGATAAAGGATCTTTTTTTATTGCCATTTTAAGGCATCTCGCAAAAGCCTTAAAGATTCCTTCAATCTTATGATGTTCATTTTCGCCCACGGCACTTATGTGTAAGTTACACTCTGCACCTTGAGCGAACGATTTAAAGAAATGCTTAAACATCTCAGTAGGGACATCGCCTATTCTTTCTCTTTTGAAGGAAGCATCCCATTCGAACGAAATTCTTCCACCAAAATCGATTAAAGCCTGAGCCTTAGATTCATCCATAGGTAATGCAAATCCATACCTTTCAATACCTCGCTTGTCACCTAGAGCTTTCTTTATAGCCTTGCCTAAAACAATGCCAATATCTTCAATCGTATGATGTTCATCTACATGCAGATCGCCTTCTGCTTCAAGCAAGATCGAAATTCCGGCATGATGAACGATTTGCTCCAGCATATGATCCAGAAACTTTAATCCTGTATTGATAGAATCAGGCAGATCTCCATCCAGATCTATAGAGAGCTGAATATCTGTCTCTTTAGTTTGACGGATAATAGTTGCGGTACGATCACCATTTCTGATATGGGCATAAATCCTATCCCATGATTGAGTGATTAAGGTGCAGTAGCTGAGTAGTTTATCTCTTTCAGCCAGTTTTCTCCCTTCTGTTGGTTCGCGAAATAAGATTGCTTTGCAACCCAGATTTTTTGCGAGCTCTACATCTGTAATCCGGTCACCAATAACATACGAGTTAGATAAATCATATTTTTCTTCGTTAAAATATTTTGTTAACATACCGGTTCCTGGTTTTCGGGTTGGTAAGTTTTCCTCCGGAAAGGATTTGTCAATATATATTGCATCAAAATGGGCTTCGGCACTATCCAGGATTTCGATCATTTTATTATGTGGTCCCAGAAAGGTGTCTTCCGGAAATGAATCTGTCCCTAAGCCATCTTGATTTGTTACCATTACAATCTCGAAATCCAGTAAATTGAGTTTCGCTAAATTGAGTATTGCACCCGGTATAAATCGCAATTTTTCAAAAGAATCGATCTGAAAATCAACAGGAGGTTCTTCTATGATAGTTCCGTCACGATCAATAAATAATACTTTTTTTTTCATAGTTTGTAAAGTTTATAACAAAAGCTCATAAGACAGTAATGTTTTTATCAGAGTACTATTTTCCTCCGGTGTTCCAATGCTGATGCGTAAACAAGATTCACATCCCGGAACATTTGAACGATCTCTGACTATTATTCCTTTCTTTAATAAGAAGTTGTATATTTTCTTTGGGTTAAAGCATTTTATAAGCAGAAAGTTTGAGTCAGAAGCATACACCTTTTCAATAAATGGAAAAGATTTAATTCGAATAGCTAATTCGTCTCGTTCTCTTTGAATGATTTTAATCATTTCCCGGATATCATTATCTTGTTTCAATATATTCAAAGCTGCATCTTGAGTTAAGACATTAATATTGTATGGGTATTTAACTTTTGACATAAAATATACAATCTCTTCTGAAGCAAAAGCGAGTCCAATGCGTATGCCGGCTACACCCCAGGCTTTGGATAAAGTTTGTAGAATAATCAGATTGGGATATTTAGCTAATTTCCTACTGTATGACTCAGCGGTTGAAAAGTCGATATATGCTTCATCAATTACTACAATGCCATCGAAGCTGCATAGAAGTTTATCAATTTCTGTTCTGCTTAAATTATTTCCTGATGGGTTATTAGGTGAACATAGAAAAATAATCTTTGTGTTTTTATCAGTTTTTTCTAATAACTTTTCAGCATCCAGTTCAAAGCAATCTTTATCATTGTTTTTGATAGAAACTTCTCGAAATTGTATATCATTGATGTTAGCAGCTACCTTATACATTCCATAGGTAGGAGCAATTGATACAACATTATCTTTCCCGGGATTACAGAATATACGATAAACAATGTCTATGGCTTCATCACTTCCATTGCCAATAAATAACTGAGATGACGAAACATTTTTAATGGAAGCCAGCATGTTTTTTAAGTCAATCTGATGCGGGTCCGGATATCTGTTTACACCGTTACTGTAAGGATTCTCATTTGCATCCAAAAAAACTCCGATAGCTCCACTATATTCATCTCTCGCTGTCGAATAAGGAGCAAGATTCCATATATTTGGACGAATCAGATCGATTAAAGGTTTCATTTTAAATTCGTATTTGAGTTATTTAATTCTTTAAGTCTTATGGTTACAGCATTGGAATGAGCATCTAATCCTTCAGCTTTAGCCATTGTTTCGATTGTTGGCCCGAGTTGAGCAAGGCCGGCAGGAGTGATTTCCTGGAATGTGATTTTTTTTATAAAACTATCCAGATTTACACCACTGAATGCTTGAGCCCAACCACTTGTAGGAAGTGTATGATTTGTTCCCGAAGCATAATCTCCGGCACTTTCCGGAGTCCAGTTGCCAAGAAATACAGAACCTGCAGAATCAATCTGCTCAGCTATTTCATGCGTGTTTTTCATGGCAATGATTAAATGCTCAGGGGCATAATCGTTGGAAAATGCAATCATCTCTTCAGTTGAGTCAAAAACGAATGCTTTACTGAAACTTAATGAGTTTTTAGCATAACAGCAACGAGGAAGTAGTTCTACTTGTTTGTTTAATTCTGCCAATACTTCTCCAGCAAGTTTTCGTGAGTTAGTGACCAAAATAGTCTGACTGTCATTCCCATGTTCTGCTTGTGAAAGTAAATCGGCAGCAATGAAGGAGGCATTTGCCGTTTCGTCAGCCATAATTAATACTTCGGATGGACCGGCCGGCATATCTATAGCTACCTGATTTGTTGAAACTATTTGCTTTGCTAATGTTACAAATGAATTTCCAGGCCCGAATATCTTATTCACCTTAGGAATAGTTTCGGTTCCATATGCCATTGCAGCAATAGCTTGCGCTCCACCAACTTTGTAAATTTTATGTACACCGCAAATACGTGCTGCAAATAATATAGCCGGATGAATCCTACCTTGTTGATCGGGAGGTGTGCATAGGATAATATCTTTACATCCTGCTATCTGTGCCGGGATTGCAAGCATCAACACTGTTGAGAATAATGGAGCAGTTCCTCCGGGTATATAGAATCCTACCTTTTTGACAGGTACTGCTTTTTGATAGCATTTTACACCGGGAATGGTTTCTACTTCAATGGTTTTTATTAGTTGCGCTGCATGAAAAGCACGAATGTTTTCTGCTGCCTTGAGGATAGATTGCTGTAAATCTTCATCAACCAGATATTCAGAACTGTTTATTTCATCTAAAGTGACTTCTAAATCTTCTAGCTGTACATTATCAAAGCGGCGTGCAAAATCAAATAATGCAATATCACCTTGCTCTTCAACTGTATCTATAATTTGTTTAACAGAATCCAGGACTTCATCTTTCCCAACTGAATTGGGTCTTTCAGTAAGTATCTTCCATTCTATATGAGGAGGATTAATAAATAGTTTCATAAGAATTATATATTAAAAAGATTAAGGGATAATTTTATCAAGAGAGAGAACAAGTATATCTTCTGCTCCCAGTGATTTTAGCTTTTCAATCATGCACCAAAGCTGATCTTCAGAAATAACAGTATGTAAAGAACTCCATCCCTCTTGAGCTAACGGTAGAAGAGTTGGACTTTTTAAGCTTGGCAGTATTGAAATGACTTCTTCAATGCGACTATTCGGGATATTCATTAATACATACTTTTGACCTACGCTTCGGAGTATTGCTTCAAAACGGAACAAAAGTTGTTTAACAATCTCTTCTTTTTCCGAAGATAAATCGGGAGTTGTTATTAATACCGCAGAAGATGTCATTACGCTTTCGACTTCTTTCAGTCCATTGCTGACTAACGTTCCGCCACTGCTCACGATATCAAATATTCCATCAGCCATTCCTGCTGCAGGTGCAATCTCAACTGATCCCGCAATCTCTATGATTTTAGCACTGATCCCTTTTTTATCAAAAAACTTTCTGAGAATATTCGGATAAGACGTAGCAATTTTTTTGCCTTCAAAATAGGAGACACCAGTATAAGTCTGTTCTTTTGGTATAGCTAAAGATATTCGGCATCGACCAAAGCCTAAATCTTTTCGGATATTTACATTGGCATTTTTTTCAGCTACTTCATTCATGCCGACGATACCTATATCTGCAATACCTTGCGCAATCGCTTTCGGGATATCATCATCTCGTAAATAAAGAATTTCGGCAGGAAAGTTTTCAGCACAAACTAATAATTTACGTTTGGGATTTTTTACTTCTACATCAGCATCAATTAAAAGCTGACTGCTTTGTTCGTTTAGGCGACCTTTCGCCTGGATAGCAATTCGTATCATATAGCGTATGTTTTAAATTTTCGTTTTAGGGAATAAAAAAAGGCTTACCGATTTGTTCGGTAAGCCTTGTATATATGTATATATAACAGTTTGAATTCGAATATAGTTTGTTATTTAATCCTAACCTTGTGTATATACATGATCAATCCTACCTCTTGTTTTGAAGTATGATGATGATGATGGATATGCAGGTTAGATAAAACCATGTTGTCTGTTTGTTTTTAGAATTCGTTTTTTGCAAATAAAAAGACTTTGATCGGATCAACCAAATTTTTTACTGTCTTTTTTTGATTCAATTTTTGCATACTTATGCCTGATATCCGATCTGCAAAAGGATTGAATGTCAAAAAAAAAATATGAACTTATTTAATCTTGGAACTATCAAAGTTGAATATTCGTATTATATAGTAAATGTTTCTAAGGATTCTTTATCTTTGCGATACAATGAATTAAACCAAAATTTGAAAAAACACGAGAACATGAAAACCGTATTTACAACTATTCTATTATTTATGAGCGCATTTACTCTGTTGGCTCAGTATAATCCGTCAATTAATAAACTGGTTTGGGCAGAAGAATTTAATTATGAAGGTCATCCGAATCCGGAATTCTGGGGATATGAAGAAGGCTACATTCGTAATAAGGAAGCTCAGTATTATACTAGAAAAAATTTAAGTAATGTGCGTGTAGATGATGGCTGCCTAGTTATTGAAGCACGTAAAGAGAAGAAAGATACAATGAATTATACTTCCGGAAGTATTAATACATTGGGTAATATCGATATTTATTTAGGCAGAGTAGAAGTGAGAGCTAAGATTCCGACAGGAGTTGGTTCATGGCCTGCTATTTGGCTTCTTGGAACAGATCGTTCTAAAGTTGGATGGCCTGAATGTGGAGAGATTGATATGATGGAAAATGTTGGATATGATCCGAAACGCATGCATTTTACTATTCATACTCCCGGAACAAAGAGAAATGGTAATAAAGTGAATCGTACAGCTACTGTTTTAGCTGATGATGCCTACACAGAATTTCATGAATATGCACTTGAATGGTATGAAGATCGTCTGGATTTCTTTTTTGATAAAAAGTTAGTTTTGAGTTATAAGAAAGATGATAATTTGCCTGATTACTGGCGTTTTGATAAGCCTCACTACCTATTACTCAATCTTGCCGTAGGTGGAGGATGGGGTGGAGCTCAGGGAATTGATGATTCTATTTTTCCATTACAATATTATGTAGATTGGGTTAGATATTACAAGTAAAATCCATCGATCTGCTCTTTTAATCAGTATAATCGGTGCTGATTGGGTGTCGATTCAAATAAGTGTATCGACACCTTTTATATGTTGATATTGACTTATACTGGAATTGGTTGACAGATTTAGATGCTAATTACGGATTGAGTTTACAGATGTGTTGTTTGCTGAAGTTGGTTGACATCTTAATGAATTAATTATTCTAGGAGTAATCGCGGTGAAGCTTGCTAATTGACTTGATCCAATATAGGAGAGATGTTATTGGGGTAAAAATAAAAAGCCTGACTTGAAAAAGTCAGGCTTTTTATCGTGGTGCCACCAGGAATCGAACCGGGGACACAAGGATTTTCAGTCCTTTGCTCTACCAACTGAGCTATGGCACCTCAAAAAAAAGGGTGGTACCACCAGGAATCGAACCGGGGACACAAGGATTTTCAGTCCTTTGCTCTACCAACTGAGCTATGGTACCTTTTTTGTTTTGCATTGCAAAGATAGAGCAAAGAATTGAATAAACCTAATGTTTGCAGTGTTTTTTTATCATTTAGATTGCTTCTTAGGTTGTGTTTTAATGGTAACTGCTTGATGTTTAGTATGAAAATATAATAAAAAAATTACTCATCAGATTGCTTCTGATCGTCTCCTCCACGGCTTTTTATGACTTTATCGGTTATAAAAACGGTAAAGATGGGAAACATAAGCATACCAAAAGCAGCCACTATAACTGTCATTATTTTACCTGTAGTTGTTACGGCAATAATATTGGATCCGACAGTAGTAACATTCATAGAAGCCCACCAAAAAGCATCACCTATAGAATTTACTTGTGTATTGACTCCTTTTTCTACAGTAAAGAAAATAAGTGTACAAAAGTATATGATTGAAGACAGTATAACCAAATATGTAAAAAACAAACTTGTAGCTTTATTATTAGTCATCCAGGAAGTGATAATAAACATGGCATATCCTCCCCGAATTAATGGAATTAATCGTAGAAAATAATAAATGCCTTCCGGTATATTCGGATGCTCGTAATTAATAATATTTAGATAGGGGATTGATATAATAAGAAAGATAAACCTGGTTTTAAAGTAAGCCCATTTGTCTTTTGACATAAACAGCCCGACAAGAAAGTCAGCAAGGAATACCATACAAATCCAAAATTGGATAGTAAGAAAATGAGCTCGCGAGAGTTGAGGAAATAGATTAAATAGCTCAAACGATACCATTGCTACAAGGACGATACTTCCTATCAGTACCATTATATGCAGGAATTTTAAAAATGGAGGTATTGTATTGTCAATTAATAGTTTCATGTTTGTTTCGGTTTAGAATTAGCGAATAGAAAGTCTGATCTGATTGATTATCAGATCAGCTTCAATTATTAATATATAATGAGATTCACTTTCTGCAAATTAAGGCTTGTCAAGCTTTTTACATTTTATCTTTATTTCCATCATAAGGTTGTTTTAAGATACATCTGTTTAATTCTTATCATAATAACACGTATCCAAAAACATTGTTTATGAAAAATAATTGAATAATCGATCAATTAATTAATGCATTACCGTTTTTCCGTTGATTGTACAAAGCGTCTTATAATAATCTGAATTATTCTTTTGTATGGCAGTATATGCAGCAGAAACAAATGATTCAGGGTATACTCCTTTCCCATTAATAATTATATGCTGTAGTTTTGAAAATATAATCGGGTCTTTATATTGTAATAAAGCCCCAAAAAGAAGATCCGGGTTTATGTGTTGAGGAAGTTTTTCTTTTTCGACATACCCCATTACGTCCAGTAATAAAGGTAAGAATTGGGGATGAGGAAAGAAAGTGACGGCTTCTAATATGAAGTTGAGGTTTTTACTATATATTTTTTTGAGTTCGCGTTTTAGCAAAGAGATATCCTGCTCTTGCTGATATTTTGCTAAATGGATATAATTTTCCTTAGCTGGCTCTAATTTACATATTTCGCGAATACGTTCATAGAAGACGAAGTTTCCAGCTTGTCTTTCCAATGCTTCTTTTCGAAAATGAAGTTTATTGTTTTTATTAAAAATAAGAAGACTGTCAATGCGATATTGTTGAGTATACCCGAGCTTAGGGAATAGGGTTTCAAGGTAGATATCACCTACTTTGTTTCTGGATTTAGTATCAGCTATTTGCAACTCTATTTCTGCTGCATCATTTAAATGCTGAAGTATTAATGATTCAATGTTTGAAATGGAATTAGCATTAGCGAGATAAGCTGCATAGGCTCTGTGTATAGGAATTAATGATTTTGATAATTCATATATTTCATTATTTGATATCACAGACGACAGATCCTCTAATATGATTTGTCCCGGTGATTTTTCTGCAGAGGTATTTGAGTGTGTCCAATCGATTTTGTTGTGACGTGCGATCTTAGAACAAAGCTCTGCAGTGTTGTCAGATAGTGTTGGCGTGAAAGAGAAAGTCCGTATCAAAATAATAGACAAAAGGACTCCAATAAAAAGAATTATTTTCCAAATAGTTTTCATTGAGCAGAATATTATAAGGTTATAAAGAAAAATACGGCTAAAGAATTCTGTGAAAAAGCAGAATCTTTATTGGATTTTTCGGAGGTATTAGTCAATCAGTGTATCAAAATAAACCGATATTCGCAAAAATATAATTTTTTTTTATTCTACAAATATTTGTGGCTTTTTTTTGTTTGACGATTGTATAATAATATTTATGAGACAATAATTCTATGCGCTCAAAAACTAAATCTGATATGTATTGTTTTATTCATGTATAAGTGAACAAACAACCTTAACTAATTAAATAAATTTGCAATTTATGGCTAATAAAGTTTCAACTGGAGCTAAGATCGGGGTAATGACCTTAGCAATTATGAACATTACAGCTGTAGTAAGTTTACGTGGACTTCCTGCAGAAGCTGAATATGGTTTAAGTTCAGCATTTTATTACTTGTTTGCCGCGATTTGTTTTTTAATTCCTACGGCATTAGTAGCTGCGGAATTAGCAGCTATGTATCAGGATAAACAAGGAGGTGTATTTCGTTGGGTAGGAGAAGCCTTTGGTGAGAAGCTGGGCTTTTTAGCTATTTGGCTTCAATGGGTGGAAAGTACAATCTGGTATCCTACAGTATTGACATTTGGTGCGGTTTCCTTAGCCTTTATCGGTATGGATCAGACAGCAGATATGAATATGGCTAGTAATAAGATGTACACACTTGTAGTAGTACTGATTATTTATTGGGCTGCAACTTTTATCTCATTAAAAGGGATGGGATGGGTAAGTAAAGTGGCTAAAGTAGGAGGTATGGTTGGTACAATTATACCTGCCGGCTTATTAATCGTATTAGCTGGTGTTTATTTGGCTATGGGCGGTGAATCTCAGATGAATTTCGAAGGAAATTTCTTTCCCGACTTTACAAAATTCAACAATCTGGTTCTGGCATCTAGTATCTTCTTGTTCTATGCAGGTATGGAAATGATGGGTGTTCATGTAAAAGACGTAGAGAACCCATCTAAAAACTATCCGAAAGCTGTATTTATTGGTGCTTTTGTAACAGTTTTGATTTTCGTATTAGGTACATTCTCTTTAGGTATTATTATTCCTCAGAAAGATATTAATCTGACACAAAGTTTATTGGTAGGTTTTGATAATTACTTTAAATTTATTCATGCTTCATGGTTATCTCCTGTTATTGCTGTGGCTTTGGCTTTTGGCGTTTTGGCAGGTGTATTGACGTGGGTAGCGGGTCCTTCCAAAGGTATCTTTACTGTAGGTAAAGCAGGATATTTACCTCCATTTATGCAGAAAACAAATAATAATGGTGTTCAAAAGAATATTCTGTATATTCAGGGTATTATCGTAACATTATTAAGTTTACTTTTTGTTGTTATGCCTTCTGTACAATCATTCTATCAGATCTTGTCTCAGTTAACTGTGTTGTTGTATCTGATTATGTACATGTTAATGTTTGCTGCTGCAATTGCATTGAGATATAAGCAAAAAGATTTGGCAAGACCTTATAGAATCGGAGCTAAAGGAAACGGTATGATGTGGTTCCTTGCTGGTTTAGGTTTTTGTGGATCTTTATTGGCATTTGTATTAAGCTTTATACCTCCGGCTCAAATACCGAGTGGTAGTCCTGCTGTCTGGTACGCAGTTTTATTTGCCGGATGTATCATTGTTGTAGGTGCTCCGTTTGTTATTTTAGCAGCTCGTAAACCATCATGGAAAGATTTGAATGACAGTGAGCCATTCGAACCATTTAGCTGGCAAGAAAAAACAACTAAATAAGCTTTTCGTTTGCTGTTTATATAACACAGGATATTGAATCCTGAGCAGGCTATCTGATAGATTTCAGATAGCCTGTTTTTTATTACATATATAAAGGATTGAAATATCTTTATTAATGCACATGGGTTTATGAAAAAATACATTTCCAAGTCGATAAAGTAATTGAATGAGAGAGTATTTATCTAAATAAAAAACGTGATTCAAATTTTTTGAATCACGCTTTTTATTTGTCTTAGAATGGAAGATCGTCAGCTGGCATATCGTTTGCTGAAGGGAAGGGTGTAGTACTTGCAGTTGGAGCCGCAGCTGGAGCTGGTACTTGTTCCGGAGCGTAGTATTGGACAGGTTCTTGTTGAGAAGCCTTGTCAATTTTCCATGCACGTACATCTGTGTACCATCTTCCATTGTATTCACGGCTTTCTACATCGAAAGATACAACTACTTCGTCACCTACATTAACAGGATATTGATCAATCTTATCACCCCACATATTGAAGCATACTTTCTTTGGATATTGATCCAGTGTTTCTAAAACATAATCTTGTTTTTTCCATTCTCCGTTACGTCCCTGACCAGTCTGCATTGGTAGAATAGCGAAAATACGACCTCTAAGTTCCATATCTTATTTATTTAAATGTTTAAGCAATTAGAAATCAAAGATACGATTTATGTTTTAAACATAGAACAGATAGCCTATTTTAAATTTGTATTTATAATAGCAGAGTGAGAGACAAAATATTGATTTATTGATGGATTAACTCATTTCGTTAACCAAGCTTTAATCTTTGGTTTTAGTAAGTTTCTAGAGTTCTTATTGAATAAGAATATTCAGGTATGAATATATAAAAAAAGAGGCTGCATCGTATAGATGCAACCTCTTCTTCACTAAATACGTCATTTAGAAGCAAAGACCTACCCGGAAACCGAAATTGTTCAAATTATCCATTGAGTAGTTTAATACATGACCTTTATTTGTAGCGAAGCTATAATAAAGAGCAAGGTGAAGTCCAACTGTTTGATTAGGTGTTAGCCAAATATTTGTACCAACTTCAGGAGACATATAAAAACCCCAAGTGCGGTCATATGCTTTGAATGTTGAGAAATAAGAAGCCATTTGTGCATAATTAGCACCTAACTTCATTGATACATAAGGCTCAAAAATGCTTTCGCTTACCATTCTGTATCTGGCTGATACCCCAAAAGGTAATTGGAAAACAGAATGCTGTTGATTTGTAGTCATTGTTGAGTTTTCAAACTGGAATGTTTGAGTCGGAATGTATTTGTGATTTGTATTGAAAGCAAGAAAAGCACCCAATCCGAAGTTATCAGTAAGGTAATAACCTGCATCAAAGTTCATACCCCAACCACTAGCCTTGCTGGCAAAATCGTTACCAAGAGGAATGTTGAAATTCCAGTCTGCATTTAAATAATAATTATTGTATGCGCTTGTGTTATAGTTCTGAGCGCTTGCAAGTGTAGGTACGGCAAAAAGCAAAGCAACAGCTGCAAATAACTTTACGCCAATATTTTTTATAGTTTTCATCGGAAAAATAGTTTAATGAATTAATTTGTTTAATTGAATCACCGTTCGATTATCTAGTTTAGTAGAGACATGTAAAAGCGATATTAGCGCTTTTTACTCTGGATATATGGTGATTGAACAAATGCTTGATTAACTCCTTTGATTGTTTTTTGAAGACTCAATGAACCATCATTAGCTAAACCTGTGATATAGCAGTTCCAGATAACCGGAAGTTTACTTGTTGTTGCTTTAGTTACTGGTTTTGTCAGATCAACCATTTCTGTTAATAAAGAACCTACAGTGTAACTATATACTACAGGATATGGATAATACCAATTATTCCATCCATTACCCCAATAGTTAGGACCCCAATATCCTGGATAATCCCACCACCAGTAATTGTTGTTTCCTACAAAGTAACTTGTGTTTTCAATATAACTTAATTGTAATCCTAGATTAGCATCAGCTTTGTCGTCAACACGTTTGTATCCTCTTGACGTCATATTGGTTACATAAGTGTCAATGATTTGGATAGCATTGGAGTTATCTTTATTCCAATATACAGGATCTTTACTTCCGGTTATAACTAAAATACTATCCGGAATATAAAATGTTGTATCAGCTTTGAAATCAGCTGTTTTATCATACTGTGTATAAACCAGATATTCATTATCAAGTTTATCAAGATTTGGTTCTTTTTCGCATGATGCAAACATTACGGCTACGAATGCGAAAAAAAGAGGAAATAACTTTTTCATATTCAATAAGTTTAATTTAACATGTTAAGGTTTAATTGTCTCTATCTAAATGACAGGGATATAACAACAATGTTTTTTCAAAAGTTTCGGCTTGACAGTCTTTAGC